>JABEUT010000140.1 GCA_013044305.1 Bacteroidia bacterium | reverse complement strand
TATTTAGGAACACCATTGAGCTGCTTGCCGCTATACCCTCTGTTGTATATGGTTTCTGGGGGCTGTTTACGGTGGCGCCACTTATCAGAATCATAGAACTTAAGTTACACATACCTTCATCGGGTTTAGGCATACTTACCGCCTCCGTAGTGCTTGCCATCATGCTCATTCCGTACTCCGTATCTCTAATAAGGCAGGTGATAAGCATGACCCCGCGGCAGTTAAAGGAAGCCGCATACGCCCTGGGCGGAACGCAGACCGAGGTAATAGGGAAGGTAATTCTGCCATACAATATTTCCGGAATAGCGGCAGGGCTGCTGCTGTCGCTGGGCAGGGCATTAAGCGAAACCATGGCGGTAACGATGCTGATAGGAAATTCGGCCGAGATGCCGCATACCATATTCAGCGCCTCCAACACCATGGCAAGCGTAATAGCCAATGAGTTTACCGAGGCTATAAGCACGGTATATACATCCTCTCTAATTGAAATAGGACTTATTTTGTTCCTCGTTACCATGATCATCAATCTGATAGGACGATCGGTTATCAAATCATTCTCGGTGAATTAAGATATAATAGCCAAATAGCATATTGCAAACCAAACCATGGCATTAATTGAATATAAAGGAATAAGAAAGCGGAAATTCAAAGACAGGCTCTTCCGGTATTCGGTACACGCATTCACTTATTCCTGCCTGGCAATAGTATTGGTCATTCTGTTTTACATTTTTAAGAAAGGGGTCGGCAGCCTCAATCTTGCCCTTTTTACCCAACTGCCTAAACCGGTGGGCGAAACCGGCGGAGGCGTGCTTAACGCTATAGTGGGCACACTTATGCTCGTGTCGGTGGCAGCGGTAATAGCTATCCCCCTCGGCGTTTCGGTCGGCATATTCCTCGCCGATAACCGGGGCCGGAAAATTGCCGACTATACGAGCATTGCCGTGGACATGCTGCAAGGCGTACCTGCAATAGTAATAGGCATAATCGTATATATATGGGTGGTAAAGCCCATGCGCGGCTTTTCGGCGCTCTCCGGCAGCATAGTGCTTGCGATAATGATGCTTCCTGCGGTTGTTAAAAATACCGAAGAAACCATGCTGCTCATTCCCAAAAGCCTTAAGGAAGCGTCATTAGCGCTGGGCGCATCCTATTTTAAAACCACTACGCGGGTGCTCGTTCCCGCCGGCATTGGGGGCATTTTCAGCGGATGTGTGCTTGGTATTGCAAGAGTGGCAGGCGAAGCGGCCCCACTGCTGTTTACCGCATTCGGAAGCCCATTTATGAATTTTAACCTGCTTAGGCCGGTGAACAGCCTTCCGCTTGTGTTGTTTAATTACGCCACCAGCCCTTACGACGACTGGCATAAAATTGCCTGGGGCGCCACATTTATACTTGTTGGTATGGTTCTTATACTTAATTTTATTGTAAAATACTTTGAAAGGCGATGGAAGGTGCAATTTTAAGAATTGAGAACCTGAAAGTTTCTTTTGGCTCCGCCGTGGTGCTAAAAGGAATAAATATGGAGGTACAGGAAAAGAAGGTAACCGCCTTTATGGGTCCGTCAGGCTGCGGCAAAACCACCTTCCTGCGGGCCGTAAACCGCATGCACGACCTTACTCCCGAAGCAAAAGTTGAAGGAAAAATAAGGCTGCACTACGAAGATGTGTATGAAATGGAGGCTATGCTCCTGCGGCGCAGGGTAGGTATGGTATTTCAGCGCCCCAACCCTTTTCCTACCATGAGCATACAGGAAAATGTGCTTTCGGGTTTTATGCTCAACGGCATTAAACTAAAGAAAACCGAGAAGGAGCAAATAACCGAAGACGCCCTGAAAAAGGTGGCTTTGTGGGAGGAGGTGAAAGACAAGCTGAATGCAAGAAGCACTTCTCTTTCGGGCGGGCAGCAGCAAAGGCTTTGCCTGGCAAGAGCCATAGCCATGAAGCCGGAAGTGATCCTGCTCGACGAGCCTACTTCCGCCCTCGACCCTCTTTCTACCGCAAAAATAGAGGACCTGCTATACGAACTCAAGGGCAACTATACCCTGCTGATTGTAACGCATAATATGCAGCAGGCGGCGCGCATAAGCGACATGACCGCATTCTTTTACCTCGGTGAACTGCTCGAATACGATAATACAAAAAAGGTGTTTACCAATCCGAAGAATGAAAAAACACAAAACTACATTACAGGCAGGTTCGGATAAGATACCGCGGATAAAAAACCTAAAACAACAGCCGGCTTAATGAATAAGCCGGCACCCAACCAATAACCCGAAATAATGGAACATCTTCAGGCGGAATTAGACTCATTAAGGGTAGAACTTCTGCAAATGTTTGAACTGGCACACAGCCAGCTGTCTAAAGCACAAAGGGCGCTGCTCGAAAACAATAAACCTGTGCTGAAAGAACTGGAGCATACCGAAAAGCTGGTAAACGCAAAGGAGCTGCAGATAGACAGCCGCTGCGAAACCATTCTGGCCCTGTTTACCCCTGTGGCCGTTGACCTGCGATTTGTACTTTCAGCCCTTAAGATAAACATGAACCTTGAGAGGATAGGCGATCTTGCCGACGGAATAGGACGCACCATGTCGCACAGCCGCGGGGCCTTTGATGAAGGCTTTTTGAACAGGGCTGATGCAAGAGGCGCCTTTGCGGCTTCATTCGATATGTTCCGCTGCCTGCTTACCGCTTTTGAAACAGAGGACACGCTGCTTGCGCGGGAGGTTTTCGGAAAGGATAAGAAGATAGATGAAATTACAGAACGCGCCATTTCCACCGCCGAGGATTTTGCAAGGCAGAACCCCGAAAATCTTTCGCAGGCAATTCAGCTGCTAAGTATTATAAAAATGATTGAGCGCGTGGGCGACCACATAAAAAATATAGCCGAAGAAATTATCTTTTACTCCGAGGCGCGTGTGCTTAAGCATGGCAGGGCAAATAACGGGCCTTTATAATCGGCAGCCGTATTAAAATATATTAGGGATTCAGGCGGGTTCGCCACTTACCTAATACTGCCTGCATATCGGCAGGTATTTCGGATACAAAATGAACGGGCTTTCCTGTTGAGGGATGAGCAAAGCCCAGCGTTAGGGCGTGCAATGCCTGCCGTGGAATTAAGGCAAAGCAGTTTTCCACAAACTGCCTGTATTTGGCTGTTACCTGTCCTCTTGCTATTTTATCTCCTCCGTACACTTCATCGTTGAAAACGGGGTGCCCGATATGCTGCAAATGAACCCGTATCTGATGGGTCCTGCCTGTTTCAAGTTTACATTCAACCAGGGTAACCAGTTTAAAGCGCTCCAGCACTTTGATATGGGTAACAGCATTACGCCCATGGGCGCCGCCGGGGAAGGCGGCCATTTTTTTTCTGTCTCGCAGGTCTCTGCCAATGTGGGCGTCAATGGTTATTTCATCTTCTGCAAAATCGCCCCATACAAGGGCTACATACTTTCTTTCCACTTTTCTTTCAAAAAACGCCTTGGCCATTTTATTCAGGCTTTTTTCATTTCTTGTAACTACGAGCAGTCCCGAAGTATTTTTATCGAGGCGGTGAACCAGGCCCGGGCGCAATTCTCCAAAAGGATCTTTGTCTGACTGTTTCTGATTAGGCAGGGATTCGAAACGGTAAACCAAGGCATTCATTAAAGTGCCTGTAAAATTGCCCACTCCTGGATGAACTACCATGCCCGCTTCTTTGTTGATGATAATTATATCCTCGTCTTCATACACTATGGTAAGCGGTATATTTTGCGGAACAAGCTCTATTTCCCTTTTCGGGTATGCAAACACAATGCTTATTTCGTCGCCCGGCTTTACCTTGTAATTAGCCTTGCGGGATTTGCCGTTTACTTTTATGTTCTCTTCTTCCAGCGCGTGCTGAATGCGTGTCCGTGTGGCATTGGCTATTTTGTACTGAAGGTATTTATCTATACGCAGCAGTTCCTGTCCGGGGTCAACTTTAAAATGGAAATGCTCATACATCTCCGTATCTTCATCAGGCAGGTCGGGCTGGGCTGTGGCGGGTTCATCAATCATGTCGGCAAGGTTCAAAAAAAAAGGAGTTCCAATCGAACTCCTTTCAAATGTTTAAGAAGGCTGAACTACATTTTCTTTGCTGTGTCCTTCTTGGTAGTGTCGGCTTTGGCTGCGGCTTTGGCGGCAGAATCCTGCTTCACCTTCATCATGGCAGCCTGTTGAGCCTGTTTGGTCGAGTCAGCCATTCTGGCGGAATCAGCTTTCGCTTTTTCAG
>JABEUT010000139.1 GCA_013044305.1 Bacteroidia bacterium | reverse complement strand
TAACGGCGAATAAAATTTTTGGGCTGCCTCATTCCTTTCCCCTTTGGGAAAGGCATTTTTAAACTATCGGCTGACGACTTTTGGCTAACGACAGAATCTGTATAGGTGTCATAAGAGAAGCCCGTTTGCCGTAACTGCACATTAAAGCCGGGGTTGGACAGTAAGTATTTAACTCCAGGATTTGGTTTATAGTTCTGGTCAACTATTTGTCCTTTGTTTTCAAAAAAACCACCGTTACTGTTACTTACCTTGTACTTGGACAAATCATTACTTTGCGCAAATACATGCACAGTAAAAAGACAAAATATCGGTAGTAATTTTTTCATCCAAGCATGCCGGTTTACTTTTCAATAACACCTTACATCCCAAAATCTATTCCACCTCTTCTAATACAAGAAAATAGAATCTTTACTTAAATAAGACTAATTTCTAATGTCAAAGATAACCAAATAAGTGTAACATGTCAATTAATGTTAGACTCATTTCAATTAATCTGGTTTTATTTCACCTTCAGCGCCCTGTAACTTGAAGTATGAGCGCTGAAATAGCCCAAGGCATTGTTTGAAATATTGGAAGGCGGATTGGCAGGTGTAACATTGGTAGAGCCCGAAGCCTGCCGTAAGTTTTGAATGTAATTGTAAGTTCCCTGGTCAATGCCCTGCAGCTCTACTTTTACACTGTCGTTGCGCAGTATGGTCTCTTTGGATGCATATATTTTGTAATCAATGAGGCCCCCGTGATTAAACTCATCATCAAGGGCAAACACATCCGGCAGCACCGTGTCGTTCACGGTTTCTATCAGTCTGTAATAGTGCATGCCCGTGGGCGGGTCCATGAATAAGGCATCGGGAAGATAGGTAGAATCGCCTGAAGGGTCAACATAATTAAATACAAGCAGGGTGTCGAACGCAACCGGCTGGGGCATGGTGCTTGTTGAAGTGTAGGTCTGTCCGTTCGCCACCACGGTAAGGTTATAGGTTCTGCCCGGCACGCCCTGAATCTTTTTGGTTTGATAAACGCCGGGAGTGGGTGTTTCTATTAAGGTGTCGGTAGAACCTGCATTATCGGCAATAGTAACAAAGGCTCCGTTAACAGGCGGGAAAGTGTTCGGCTGGCTGAAGTTTACTGTTTGGTTCAGGGTAACGGTATAAGGTCCCGGCAGGTTATTAATGTTGCCCACAATCACTATTGCCGGCGATGCCGAATTAAGGTCAATATTTATTACTTTCTGGCAGCCTGTGGCAAACAGCCAGTAGCTAATAACTATTAGCCAGAATCCGCGAGAAAATAGATATGAAGGATGTCTTTTCATCATTTAAAATTTGAAGTTGTATGAAACCGAAGGTATGATGCCAAAGAGGGCTGTAAGTACGGCCTGTGTTTCCTGCGGATTGTCGGGGTTGGTCTGAAAGGTGATGGTATAGGCATTCCAGCGGTCGTACACATTATAAACCGAGAGCGCCCATTCGCCCTGCCAGCGTTTGCGTTTTTTGCATTCGTAGGTAACCGAAACGTCCATTCTGTCATAGTCGGGCATACGGTACCCGTTACGCGAGGTGTAATAGAACTCGGTATTGCCGTTAACCTGATACTTGCCGCTGGGGAAGGTAACCGGGTAACCGGTGTTGTACACGAATGTGGCAGAGAATGTCCACCTGTCGTTAAGTTTGTATATGCCAACCAGGGCAAGGTCGTTGGGTATGTCCTGCCTTGCCGGGTAAGGGCTGCCGTTGTTAATACCCAGTATTTGCAGAAATACATGCGAATAGGTGTACGAGATCCAGCCTGTGAACTTGCCGAATTTCTTTTTAAGGTAAAGCTCTACTCCGTAAGCCCTGCCTGAACCGTAGAGGAGCTCGCTTTCCACGCTTTGGTTAAGCAACAGCTGCGCTCCGTTCTTATAGTCAATCTGGTTCTGCAATATCTTGTAATAGGTTTCTACCGAAAACTCATAATTGTTGTTCTGGAAGTTGCGGTAATAGCCTATTGAGAACTGGTCGGCAATCTCCGGCTGCACGTTGTTGCTGCTCGGAATCCAGAGGTCGGTGGGCGTTTCGGAAGTGGAGTTGGAGAGCAGGTGCAGGTTCTGCACGTTGCGGTCGTACGATGCCTTGAGCGACGATTCCTCGTTCAGCAGATAGGTTACATCGGCTCGCGGCTCCGGATTTATGTATGTCTTTACAATCTGCCCTGCCGAGTATTTGGCTGAATCGGCTGTGGAACCATCGGGATTGTAGGTATAAAAAGTGCCGGGCCCCAGCTCGCTGAAGCTGGTAAGGCGCAAGCCTGCCATGGCGCTTATGCGGCTGCTAATCTTTATTTCATCCGAGGCGTAAATGGCGTTTTCGAGGGCGTAGCGGGTTTGAACCGTAAGGCTGTTGAAAGTAGAATTGGATGAGGTAAAACTACCCGGAAGTATGGTATGATAGGTTGAGCTGAATCCAAAATGCACCTTGTTTTTGTTATCGGGGAAGTATTCAAATTCTTCCTTCAGCCCTATGTCTCTTATGGTGGAGGCTATGCCGAAGTTATAACCCGCGGCATTCAGGTTTATGTTGTAGTTGTAGTTGCTGAAAATAACCGAGGTGTTGCAAAACAGCTTCGGGTTGAAGATGTGGTTCCACCTGAAGGTGCCGGTGGCGTTGCCCCAGTTTATGCCGAAGATGTTGTCGGCCACAAGCACATCCTTGCCGAAGTACCCCGACAGGTAAACCCTGTCTTTGTCGCCAAGGGTATAGTTCGCTTTCAGGTTCAGGTCATAAAAATAGAGGCTGCTGTTGCGCAGGGTAGGGTTGTTCGACAGCTTCAGGAACAGGTCGGCATAAGTTCTGCGTCCTGCTATCAGGAAGGAGCCCTTTCCTTTTTTTATCGGGCCTTCAAAGTTCAGTCTTGAAGATATGAGCCCTATCCCCCCCGAGGCATGATATTCCTGGTCGTTTCCTTCGTTCATTATCACATCTTCCACCGATGAGAGCCTTCCGCCGTACTGTGCGGGCATACCGCTTTTGTACAGGGTTACGGTATTTATTGCATCGCTGTTGAAAATGGAAAAGAAACCGAGCAGGTGGGTTGCGTTGTACACGGTGGCGTCATCAAGCAGGATAAGGTTCTGGTCAGATGCTCCGCCTCGCACATAAAAGCCGCTGTTGCCGTCGCCGGCGGAGAGCACGCCCGGCAATAGCTGCATGGTTTTAAGCACATCGCGCTCGCCGAACAGCACCGGAATATCCGCAATTTGTTTAACATCGAGCTGAACCATGCCGGTTTGCACATTGGTAACATTCGAATTGGCTTTTTCGGCTCCTATCCGTACTTCCTTCAGCGAATTGCCGGCAGCGGCAAGGCGTATGTTCAGTTTTATGTTCCTGTCGAGGGTTACTTTCAGCGAGTCGGGTTTATAGCCCAGGAGGCTGTAAATGAGGGTGTACTTTCCTTCGGGAAGCGTAAGGGAATAGAAGCCGTAAACGTTGGCGCTCACACCTGTACCGGGCAATTCCTTAACCGATACAATGGTACCTATCGAGGTTTCGCCCGTTGCCGAATCCTTTATTGTGCCACTGATGCTGTACCTGTTCTGGCTGTAAGCAAAGTATGGGAAGAATAAAATAAAGAGCAGTACCTGAAGATTTCTCCTCAATGAAGGAATCATTTAAATCGTATTAGGGGTTTGCAAAAGTAGCCACTTTAATAATCGGTGGCGCAAAGGTATAACAGTAACAGGTAGCAAGTGAGCGCAAATTAGGTAATATGTTAATTAAAGGCGGCAGGCGGCGGAAAACCGAAGGCGTGCGAAGGTGCTTACCTGACCATTAATCGCTTCTGCCTGAAGAAAGATAATTTGAATGTTTTCCTGCCAAAGGCAGTTTTGTCAACCCCCGTTCTACTTTACAACTCCCAGTTCCCTGCCAATTTTAGCAAAGGCAGACAAAGCCTTGTCGAGGTGGGCTTTGGTATGGGCCGCCGATATCTGAACACGGATGCGTGCCTGCCCTTTGGGAACTACGGGATAGAAGAACCCGATAACATATATTCCTTCCAGCAGCAGCTTATCGGCCATCACCTGCGATAGTTTTGCATCGCCCAGCATAACCGGTACAATAGGGTGTATGCCGGGCTTAATATCAAATCCGGCTTTGGTCATGCCTTCGCGGAAGTAGAGCGCGTTGTTCATCACCTTGTCGCGCAGTTCGGTAGTGCTGCTCAACAGGTCAAATACAGCCATAGCGGCTCCTGTAATAACCGGAGCCAGGGAGTTGGAGAAGAGATAAGGCCTGGAGCGCTGCCGGAGCATGTCTATAATCTCTTTCCTGCCGCTGGTATAGCCGCCCATTGCTCCGCCGAGGGCTTTGCCGTGCGATTGTCTGTCATAACCATCTGACGC
>JABEUT010000138.1 GCA_013044305.1 Bacteroidia bacterium | reverse complement strand
CCAAACAAGAGAATTGACTTTGCCATTAAATCAATTGTTTAAGTAATATGGCAAAAGTAATTTTTTTAAAATGTGACAATAATGAAAACCTGTAACAATATAAAAAATATTTCAAACCAATAATGCATATTTGGCATTTTCCCTTTTCAGGAATAATTCCTGCAAAAACGTATTTAGATTAATGATTAAAGAGTTCCCATTCCTGAACCTTAGCCTACATAATTATGATATTTATAGTTCCCGATAGTTTTCGGGATCGGGATCGGATACTGCCCCAGCCGTAACGATTACCTACAATAATAAAAGCCTGACTAATTTATCCCTGTATTCACCTATTGCGGAATTGCTCCTATGGACAAATACAGATTCAATTCTATAATGGCTTTATTTTTTTTCGAACTCAATGAACAGTTCGTTGCCTTGCCGAGGTTGGGCAGAGTTCCGGCAGGGCTCCAGCTTAAGGAGGTTAAATGCAGGAGCAAACAGTTTTTCATAATCCGCTATCACACCTCCGTATGGCGGCCCCTCCTTATCAAAATTGACGCCAAATAACAACCCTCCTATTTTCCCGTGCGGGTTGAGGAGCTCACAACATTTAGATACGTATTCCCTTCTCATTGAGGGGTCGATGGCGCAGAAAAAAGTCTGTTCAAGGATAAGGTCATATTTCCCGCTTTGCCGGAAGAAGTCGCCGTTCACAACCTGTACCGGTTTGCCTTCAAATTTCTTCTTCAGCTTATTTACAAGGGTTGGCGAAATATCTATCAGGGTAACATTGGTAAAACCATTGTTGAGCAGGTATTCGGCTTCGTAGGCGTTGCCGCAGCCGGGAATAAGTATGGTGATATTTTTATTCTTTATCGTATCAATATATGCCTTTATTGGAGGCGAAACGCCGTTCAAATCCCAGCCGGTATTGGCATCCTTCCACCTCTGTTCCCAAAAATTTCTGTTGTTGTCCGATTCCATAATTTGTATTTTTAGTGTAGTTAGTTAATAAATTATCAGCAGCACGGTTTGTTATTTTTGCTTTGCTGCACGGGTGGGCAGGGCACGGAGCCGTAGCTGCAAAAGACACAGCAATCGCCTTGCTTTGGCTTTAATACTGTTTTGCAGTTTTCGCATTTATAGAAGAACTGACAGGAGTCGGCCGGCATCTGTTCAGTCTTTTTGTGCCCGCAATTCGGGCAGGTTAGAGTTGAAGTGAATGTCGTTCCCATCTTCTGCAAAATTAAAAAACAAAATCTTTTTCGCTATCCGTTATCAGGTATTCCGGTTCTGTCATAGCACTCATCCCCCTGTCTTTTGTTAAATGGATGTGCTTAAGCACTCTTGCTTTCGCTTATTTACCATTAAGCTCTTTTCAGTCGGCCATTGGGTATCCTTTGCTGATCCAGTCCACTCTTAAATTGTCAGAAAGATTTAAAAGCTTTTGGTTTGTAAATCCCATTTGGTTTAAAAGTTTAAAGGCGGGCCGTATATTGGGACAGTGTTCAAACGGACAGCATCCGCAATAAACCACAATGGCTGTGTTTTTAGGCAGCTTGCTTAACTCTTTCTTCAGTTTTCCCAGGTTGTCGTCTTCGTGTGCGGGGCCTATGTCAACCGCTCCTTTGATAAGCCCGGCGGGGCCAATACTGAAAATAACAGGTTTGGCGGCCGAGGGGTTGTTGATGGTTGCGGCAAGGGCGGCAGGTTCCAGCAGCTGGTTCCTTGTCCACGGTTCAGGCGTGTTTTGCATAGCAGGATTGTGGCAGGCGAATATTATTCCGGCGGCGGCCAGAATCAGAACGGGGAGGATGATCCTTTTCATGATGTTTGGGTTGTTTATTATTTTATTTGTTTGCTTTAGTTGAGCAGGAGCCGATGCATCTGCTGCTGCTTTTTTAATTTATCAATCAATACCTCGCGCATTATGGCGCAGGCTTTAGCCACCTTTGCCGATGAGAGGCTGTAATAATTGCTTCGGCTGTTTCTTCTTACCTTCAATATGCCGCTGCTTACCATTACGGACAGGTGCCGGCTTAGGTTCGATTTCAGGCCGCCTGTATTTTCAAGTATGTCGGAAAAACAGAGTTCGCCTTATTGCAGTACATCAATCACTTCAATGCGCAAGGGGTGTGCAAGGGCTTTGCACACCTGGGCATGAAGCTCATAAATCATTTTGCCGGACATGTTCATTAGTTTAATAGTTCGCAAATATACGAACATTTAAATTAACGATTGCATTTTAGGGCCGAACCCGCACGATTAACCCTGTTACCGAGTGTGGTGGCGTCTGATTATTTGCCTGCTTTTCTATTGGTGATATTTGTCAGTATCCGGGGTGAGGCATATCATTCTGTGTATGTAACCCTGCTGTACTTTTGTAATGATAAATTTTACGAATATGATTAAGCAATTAATTTTCGGGGTTGCCGTACTCACTTTAATAAGTTGCGGTAATACAAAAGAGGATCAGGTTGCCGGAATAAGTCAACAGGATAAAGACAAAGCCGGCCGCGATTCCATACTTCATGCTACGGCTGCCAATATTTTTGGCACCCTGCCATTGGTTGCGGATAACCCAGACAACCCTGTTACCGACAATAAGGTGAAATTGGGGAAAACTTTATTTTTCGATGTCAGGCTATCCAAAGATAATACCATCAGTTGCAATTCGTGCCATAACCTAAATACCTATGGCGTGGATAATGAAAGGTTTTCTGCCGGGAATGATAAAAAGTTGGGCGGGCGCAATGCCAACACTGTATTTAACGTCGCCTTGGAGTTTGCCCAGTTTTGGGATGGCAGGGCAAAGGATGTGGAGGAACAGGCGGGCGGCCCTATCCTGAACAAGGTGGAGATGGCCATACCAGATAAAGATTTTTTAATTAATCGCCTTTCGAAGGTGAAAGAATATCAGGATTTGTTTGCAAAGGCTTTCCCTGAAGACAAAAAACCCATTACATTTCTGAATGTACAGAAAGCCATCGGCGCTTTCGAAAGGAGGCTGATAACCCCGTCAAGGTTCGATGTTTACCTGAAGGGCGACCAAACAGCTTTGACGGATAAGGAAAAAGAGGGGCTGAATACATTTATCTCTGCCGGCTGCATCAACTGCCACTCGGGCAATGTGATTGGCGGAAGAATGTTTCAGAAGTTCGGATTGTTCGGAAACTATTGGGACTATACCAAAAGCACTAAAATAGATAGTGGCAGATATGACCTTACAAAGAATGAAGCCGATAAATTTGTGTTTAAAGTCCCTATGTTAAGAAATATTGCAAAAACAGGGCCCTATTTCCATGATGGGAGTGTAAGCAGCCTGAAGGATGCTGTTGGAATTATGGCACAGCTTCAGTTAAATAAAAAACTAAGCGGTAAGGAGGCTGATGATATTGTGGCATTCCTTAATACCCTTACAGGGGATGTGGCTACCGAGCTGAAATAATATTATTTGTCGGAGAGCCTGACTTATAGTTGAAAACTGCGCCCGGGGGAGTGGGCCAGATGTAAAGTAATAACATCATTCCGGTTAACATTTTTTAACATTTGTCATGAATTTTATGGCACAGCTTTTGTCGTTACCCAAATTGAGATTGCAATCTGTTATGATTAATTCAAATTAATTTTTAACCCCGTCTGTAAAAATGCAGACATAAAATTTAAGGAGGACTGATTATGAAAACACTTGTAAAATCAAACCACAATGGGAGCCTGCTCCCCGAATTTCCGACTTTTATCGAAGATTTCCTTTCCGGCAATCTGTTCGACTGGCCTTCTGGACCAGTAGCTGGCAATGCCACGCCCCCTTTTGTAAACATCAGTGAAGATGAAAAGGGCTTTGAGGTAGAAGTGGCCGCTCCAGGTCTTGAAAAGAATAATTTCAGGATAGAACTGGAGAATGACCTGCTGATGATTTCTGCACAACGGGAAACCAAGAAAGAAGAGAAGGATACTTCGGGGAAATACACCCTGCGTGAGTTCAGCTATGAATCCTTCAGCCGCTCGTTCCGGCTTCCGGAAGAAATGGTGGAAAAGGACCAAATAAAGGCCACATACAAGGATGGCATATTGCATGTCAGCATACCAAAATCGGACGAAGCAAAGGTTAAATCTTCCCGCATCATTGAAATAAGTTAAGTAAATATTAAAGGGGGCAGGGATCACTGCCCCCTTTTTTTATACTGCTTTGAAAATTAAAATTTTCACATCAAGTCGGTGAAATATTTAATCAGCCTTAAAGTGGGCGATGTAAATTGTTAAAGTATATAGGGACTGATAACAGCCCATTGCTTTTCTCCTAATTCCTTTATTTTATGCAAAGCCCCTACTCTATTTCTCAAATCTTTCATCCCTTATTATCAACCCATTAAATACTGGTTGTTAAAAACTCACTATTTTTGAGATAGCTTGTGGATATAAATAAAACTTACCTGAAGATACTCCAACGAAACCCAGATTCAGGGGGCAAAACAGAATTCAATGAAACTATTACAATGCTATTTTGTAATTTTACCCCTTTATAACACATTGTTTTGACATCCTCCGCCAAACATAGTTACAGGAAATACCTACGTATATTCTGGATAATAGTGATTGCACCGCTCATGTTGCTGATGCTGCTCGTATTTGGCACGGCAGCGGGTGTTTTCGGCAAGCTGCCCACCTTCGAGGAACTGGAAAGCCCCCAGACATTTTTGGCCTCCGAAGTTTATTCATCCGACGGGCAGGTGCTTGGCAAATACTATGTGCAGAACCGGTCGCAGATACAATATAAGGACATAAGCCCCTATGTGGTGAACGGGCTGGTGGCTACCGAAGACGCCCGCTTTTACGACCACTCCGGCATTGACTTGCGAAGCCTCTTCAGGGTATTTATAGAAACCCTCCTGCTGCACCATTCCTCGTCGGGCGGAGGCAGCACCCTTACCCAGCAGCTCGCCAAAATGTTATTTCCCCGCCAAACCAACATGGGTAAAATAAAGCTCGCCTTCCGCAAGTTCAAGGAGTGGGTGATAGCGGCAAAGCTGGAACGGCAGTATTCCAAAGAGGAATTGATAACCATGTACCTGAACCGTTTCGACTTTATTAACAACGCCGTAGGCATACAGTCGGCGGCGCGTATTTACTTCAATACCTCGCCCGATTCGCTGAAGATAGAACAGGCTGCCGTGCTGGTAGGTATGGAAAAAAACCCCGCCCTGTTCAATCCCGTGCGCCACAAAGCCCTGTCGTTCGAACGCAGGAACGTGGTGCTGAACCAGATGATGAGGTACAACTACATATCGCAGCACAAGTACGATTCACTTAAAAAAATACCCGTGGCGCTGCATTTCCGCCCCGAAAACCCCGACGAAGGGCTCGCTTCTTATTTCCGCGAATACCTGCGCGACAACTTTATGCGCAAATGGTGCGAAACGCACCCTAAGCCCGACGGCTCCCACTATGACATTTATAAGGACGGACTGAAAATTTATACAACCATTGATTCGCGGATGCAGCAGTATGGCGAACAGGCGGTTGAAGAAAACTGCAAAACCCTGCAACCGTGCTTTTTTAAGGAGATTAAAAACCGGAAAAATGCGCCTTATGATTTCCGTCTTACCAAATCGCAGATAGAGGACCTCATCAATGAATCGGAACGTCGCTCCGACAGATACCGCCTGCTGAAGGAGGAAGGCATATCGGACAAGGAGATTTCAAAAAATTTCAATACTCCCGCCCCCATGACCCTCTTCACTTGGAGGAACAGCCGCCACTCCCTCGATACCACCATGACCCCTATGGACTCCATCCGGTATTCAAAGAGTTTCCTGCAATGCGGCTTCGTTTCAATTGACCCGCATACAGGTTATATTAAAGCCTGGGTAGGAGGCATTGACCACAGGTACTTTAAATACGACCACGTGATGGAAGGCAAGAGGCAGGTGGGCTCTACCTTCAAGCCATTTATATACACGCTTGCCGTACAAAACGGATACTCGCCCTGTTACAAAATGCCCAATGTGCCCATTACCATAAACTACGACAACCAGAGCTGGACACCTAAAAATGCCGATAAAGACGACGACGGCAAGATAATGACCCTGAAATACGCCCTGGCCCTGTCGGTTGACAGGATAGCCGCCGCCCTGACACAGGATTTTACACCCCAGGCAGTAATTAAGATAGTAAGGCACATGGGCATAACCGAACCCATAGATGCCGTACCCTCCATTTGTCTCGGAACACCCGAAATATCGGTAAGCGATATGGTGGGAGCTTACTGCACTTACGCCAATAAGGGTATTTGGATAGAACCGACCTTTGTTACGAGGATAGAAGATAAAAATGGCAGGGTGCTTGAACAATTTACACCTAAAACCGACGAGGCAATGAGCCCGCAGGATGCTTATGTGATGCTGAACATGATGGAAGCCGTGGTGGATTATGGAACCGGGGTAAGGCTGCGTTACAAGTACAAATTCCCCTCAACCCTGTCTATAGCCGGCAAAACGGGAACCACCCAGAACAATTCCGACGGCTGGTTCATAGGCATCACCCCCGATCTGGTTTCGGGCTGTTGGAGCGGATTTGAAGACAGGGCAATACATTTTGAAAACATGGAATACGGGCAGGGGGCCAGCGAGGCGCTGCCTGTGTGGGCATACTATATGCAAAAGGTATGCGCCGACCATTCCATCAATCTCTATCAGGGCGATTTCCAGAAACCCGACAAGCCTGTTACCATTGAGCTGAATTGCGACAAGTACGACAAGCAGAACCCATCGTATTAACTTCATATACCCCATGGATCCGGTTTCAGCTTCCCAACTGCAAAAATTCCTTGAGCCTGCCACCGTCGCAAAATGGATATCCCTTATAAACGGCTGGGCCGGCGAATTGCCTCCGGAAGAATGCTGGCGAAACATATCGAAGCAATTGCTCGCCCCTGAACATCCTTTTGAATTGCACCATTTCCTGTTCAACACCGTGTATGCCGGCTGGGACAACAAACAAGGCCCCCCTCCGGCCTGGCTGCCCGAGCCTTCTGAAATTCCGGCGACCAATATAGGATTGCTGCAAAAAGAATTAGGGTTAAATACCTATAAGGAACTTCACCTTTGGTCGGTTACCCATCGCAGCGAATTCTGGCAGATGATGACAAAAAAGCTTGGAATAGTGCTGGATAAAAAATACACTTCCACAGTCGAATTTGAGAACAACAGTCCGGAGCGCCCCCTATGGCTAAAAGACGCAGCCATGAATATAGCCCGAAGCTGCTTCGGGGCAGAGGGTAAGACTACAGCTATTATATACCAGGGAGAGCATGGGCCGGTTAAAAGCATGACCTATGAAGGGCTTGACAAACTAAGCAACCGCATTGCCAATAGCCTGATACAGGCAGGCATTAAAAAGGGAGACAGCTGTGCCATTGATATGATTATGACAGCCGAAGCCGTTGCTATTTATCTGGGCATAGTGAAGGCCGGCTGCGCCGTTGTGTCTATTGCCGACAGCCTCGCCCCCGATGAAATAGAAAAAAGACTTCGCATATCGCAGGCTAAACTTATTTTCACACAGGACTTTATACTTCGGGGCGGAAAAAAAATACCACTTTACTCCAAGGTTCTTGAAGCAAACCCCTTTAAAGTCGTAGTGCTGCCCCTTGATAACGGACCTGTTTCCGGTTTGCGCAAGAGCGATCTGGACTGGAGCAGCTTTTTGGGCGGCGATGAAAGATTTTCTCCGGTCAGCTGCAACCCCGGCGATGTAATGAACATTCTTTTTTCGTCGGGTACCACGGGCGATCCTAAAGCCATACCCTGGACCCACACCACCGCCATTAAATGCGCCTCCGACGGCTATCTGCATCATGATATAAAACCCGGCACGGTAGTGGCGTGGCCCACCAACCTCGGCTGGATGATGGGACCCTGGCTCATTTTTGCAACACTCATCAACAAGGGAACCATTGCACTGTTTTACGGAGCGCCCACGGGCAGGCAATTCGGCGAGTTTGTGCGCGATGCAAAAGTGAATATGCTCGGGCTGGTACCAAGCATAGTGAAGCGCTGGATTGATACGGACTGCATGAAAGGGCTGGACTGGAATAGCATACGCGCGTTCAGCTCCACAGGAGAATCATCGAACTTTTCCGATTACCTGTGGCTGATGTCGCGGGCAGGGTACAAGCCCGTAATAGAATATTGCGGAGGAACCGAAATAGGCGGTGGTTATGCCACCGGAACAATGGTACAGCCGGCATCTCCCGCTGCTTTTTCAACCCCTGCCCTCGGCCTCGATTTTATTTTACTGGACGAATCGGGAAAGCAATCGGATAGCGGCGAAATGTATCTTATACCGCCTTCCATGGGCTTATCGGTTAATCTGCTGAACAAAGATCACCACGAAGTATATTACAGCAAGGCGCCTGCATTGCCTGCCGGAGCTACTGGCGCAGCAGGCGTTCCTATAAGCGGTGAATATGGCGAATGGAACATGAAGCCTATTCTGCGCTGCCACGGCGATGAACTGCTTGCCCTTGGCGGAGGCTATTACAGGGCGCAGGGCAGGGTGGATGATACCATGAACCTGGGAGGTATAAAAGTTAGTTCTGCCGAAATAGAAAGAGCGGTGGCAGAGGTAAAGGGAGTAAGCGAATCGGCGGCAATAGCTTTCGACCCGCCGCAGGGCGGACCCAGCGAACTGGTGCTGTATGTTGTTCCCGCGAAGGGGGCCGGTACCGATACCCTAACAATGAAAGAAGAGATGCAGCGGGCAATAGCAAAACATTTGAACCCATTGTTCAGGATAAAGGAGGTGGTGCTTATTCCCACGTTGCCGCGAACGGCATCGAATAAGGTGATGAGAAGGGTGCTGCGAAAAGAGTATAAGGAAAAAAGCTAATATTGCCCACCATTCTACTATGAAAAAATGCCGAAACTGACCATACTTATTCCGGTGTACAACGAAGAGGGCACCATAGCCGCACTTCTCGACAGGGTTTTGGAAGTGTCCCTGCCAAACAACATGTACAAAGAAATAATAGCAGTGAATGACGGCTCAAAAGACAATTCGGCAAAAATACTCGACAGCTATTTTGAAACATACCAAAAGCGCCCCGAAGAATTTAAGAAAACTAATGAACTGATCATCCACCATAAAGCGGTGAACCAAGGCAAGGGAGCGGCAATTCATACAGGGATTGAACTTGCAACAGGCGATTACCTAATAATTCAGGACAGCGACCTTGAACTCGACCCCGATGAAATAAGCTTGCTTTTCCAGCCCATCTTTAAAGGCTCGGCCGATGTTGTGTATGGATCGCGTTTCATAGGAGGCAGGAGCCACCGGGTAATGAATTACTGGCATTCGGGAGGCAACAGGTTTCTTACCGGCTTTTCCAATATATTCACAAACCTGAATCTTACCGATATGGAAACCTGCTATAAACTGTTTAAAACAGGCATTATAAAGCGCCTGAATCTGCAGGAAAAAAGATTTGGCTTTGAGCCTGAAGTAACAGCTAAGATTTCGAAGATTGAGGGAATAAGGATATATGAAGTAGGCATATCCTATTACGGGCGCACCCGAAGCGACGGCAAGAAAATAGGTTGGAAAGATGCATTCAGAACAATATGGTGTATTTTGAAGTACAACCTTTTTTCTGCAAAGACTTACAAAGAAGATGTTCCGGCAAGTTCCCCGCAGTAGTTATCGGGAATCTCTTTCTACTTTTTATTTATAAAATCACAGATATTGCTAACGAGTTTGTTATCGATAGGCAGAAGCGGATTATTAAAAGTAGCCAGGTTTGCCTGCTTGCCTCCATCCACATCCCTGAATATATGGTTCATTTTATCCAGCAGAACCAATTTCGCGTTCTTATCCGCCTCGCTTAACTCCTTTGCGTCCTGCACGGTTACCTGCAAATCATTTGTTCCCTGAATAATTAAAACCGGCATGGCAAGGTTATGTATTTCAACTGCAGGGTTATACTTCATCCACGATATAAGATAGGGCTGCACGCTTTTTCGGGCGAGGGGATAAAAGGCGGGCGGTACGTTGGAAACGGTATGGCCTGCGGCAAGGCTGTCTATAATGGAATATGCAGTATCCCGCTTGCCGACGGGCAGGTTCTGCAACTGTCTTTTCAATATCTTGTCAATGGTTTCGCCGGCGCCTGCTATTGAGATGAATTCGCCTGCGCCTGCGCTGCGGGCTGCCACCATGCCTATCAGCGAGCCTTCGCTGTGCCCTATAATTGCAACCTGCGTGAAACGGCTATCTGCTTTAAGCAGTCTTATCCATCCTTCGGCATCATCTATAAGATCACCGAAACGTAAGGCCGCTTCGTCAGGCATAGCTTTGTTGCTTTGGGCAATCCCCCTTTTGTCATACCTGACCGATGCAATGCCGCTGTCGGACAGCTCATGGGCGAGTATTTTATAGGCATCGGTCTTCAGAAGCGGGCCGTTGCAATTCCTGTCAGTTGGTCCGGAGCCTGCAATGATAAGAGCCACCGGGCCTTTTGTAAAGCCTTTGGGGGTGCAGAGTGTTCCGAAAATATCGCCGGTAGGGGTGTGCAGGGTTATGGCCGTCTCGTTACAATTGCTGTCTGTGTTTAATTCCGCCGGTGCAGGTTCCTCACCTTTGCTTTTAAGCAGCTTTAAAGGCAGCATATACCCGTTCTGCATCCAGTTTCCGTCTATTTCGGAGTCGTTAGCCAACCTTCCGGTGTACGAACCATGTATTGCGGCGATATGAATAAAGAGGCTGTCGTTGTGCAGCCTTACACTGTCGCAGCCTATGTCACTTGCACCCTGATCAGGGCTGTCCATGGTGGCGGCATAGCCTCCATCCTGCATTCGGCTCAAATGAAAAACGATATGTAGTGAAGCGGAGCCCAGGTTAAGCTTGCCGCGCCACACCCCTTCCACACCGCCGATAGTCGCGGCATGCGCTCCGTAACAAAACAACAGCGTAAGCAGGGCTGCTGAATAAAGTTTCTTCATATCTTAGTGAATCACAGGTACGGCTGCAAAATTACCATTTCGTACCGAAGCGGGTACTTCCCTTCGATACGCTAATTTTGCTACTTTTGCAGTTTATACTTCCTATAAAGATGACAAATGTGAAGACTAAAAAGCAGGCGGCTGAAAAATATACCGCAGAGCAATACTTATGGTGGTACGAAACCATGCTGCTCATGCGCCGCTTCGAAGAACGGGCCCAGCAGGCATATATTCAGCAAAAGATAAGGGGTTTCTGCCACCTGTATATAGGGCAGGAGGCAGTTGCTGCCGGCAGCGTTAGCGCCATCCGGCCCGATGACAACATCATTACCGCCTACCGCGACCACGTTCATCCCCTTGCCAAGGGGCTTGAGCCTAAATATGTAATGGCCGAACTGTTTGCCAAAGCCACAGGCTGCTCCAAGGGCAAAGGAGGATCTATGCATATCTTTGATGTAAAGCACCGTTTTTTTGGCGGCCATGGCATCGTAGGCGGGCAGATTCCGCTCGGCGCAGGAATAGCCTTTGCCGATAAGTATAATAAAAACGATCGCGTTACGCTTTGTTACATGGGCGACGGCGCGGTAAGGCAGGGCGCCTTTCACGAAACATTTAATATGGCCATGACCTGGAAGCTGCCGGTGGTTTTTATCATTGAAAACAACCAGTACGCCATGGGCACATCGGTAGAAAGGACGAGCAACGTTACGGAACTGTACGAACTGGGCAGAAGCTATAACATGCCTTCGGTGCCCGTCGACGGCATGCGCTGCGAAGCCGTGCATGAAGCCGTTGCCGAAGCGGCAGAACGCGGAAGAAAGAAGGAGGGCCCGACATTGCTGGAGGTAAAAACCTACCGCTACAGGGGGCATTCCATGAGCGACCCCGCCACCTACCGCACCAAGGAGGAAGTAGAGGAATATAAGGCACAGGACCCGATAGAGCATACCCTGAACCTGCTGAAGCAGAACAAATGGATAAGCGATGCCGAAGTGGAAGCTACAGAAAAAAAGGTGAAGCAGCAGGTAGAAGACTCCGTTAAGTTTGCCGACGAATCGCCCTATCCTGATCCTTCTGAACTATACAAAGACGTATATACGCAGGAGGATTATCCATTTATTATGGACTGAAAACGATTTGAGATTAATAAAATTGATTTAAAATTTTAAATATTCTTTTATACACCCTTTGCCAAAATTGAAAATTGAAGTTGAGAAATTGTTAAAATCTTAATTCCTAAATCTTAAATTACTTCATGGCGGAAATAATCAGGATGCCCAAGTTGAGCGACACCATGACGGAAGGTGTGGTATCGCAATGGCACAAAAAAATCGGCGATACGGTAAAGAACGGAGAGCTGCTCGCCGACATCGAAACGGATAAGGCAACGATGGAATTTGAATCTTTCCAGGAAGGCGTATTGCTTTATATCGGCGTAGATAAAGGCAAGGCTGCGCCTGTGGACTCAATACTTGCCATAGTAGGTAAAAAAGGCGAAGACGTTAACCCGCTCATCGAATCGGAGAAGAAAAAAGCTGCAGCACCTGCTTCCAACGGCGCCACGCAGAGTCCTTCACCTGAAACCGCCAAAAGCGACGGAGGCCGCGTGGAAACGCCCAAAGCAGATGCAGCAAAGGCACCCCAGGCAGAAAAAGCGGCAGAAGCGCCTGCACAGGTTAATGCTGCAATACCAAACAGCACAATGCCGGAAAACGGCCGTTCAAAGGCATCGCCCCTGGCCAAGCGGCTTGCCATAGAAAGACACATCAATATCGGATCGATAAGAGGTTCAGGCGACGGAGGACGTGTTATAAAACGTGATATAGAAGGATTCGCGCCGGGCGCCATGACTGTTCAGGCAACGGAGGGGTATACAGATGAACCCGTGTCGCAGATGCGTAAAACAATTGCCAAAAGGCTTTCGGAAAGCAAATTTACGGCGCCTCATTTCTATCTGACCATGGAGATAGAGATGGATGAGATGATGAAGGCACGCGAAGCCATCAACGCAGTGGCAAGTGTGAAAATATCTTTTAACGACATCATCGTAAAAGCAGCTGCCCAGGCGCTGCGGGAGCATCCGGGCGTGAATGCAACCTGGAGGGGCGATACCATCCGTTACTACAAGCATATTCATATAGGTGTGGCAGTAGCCGTAAGTGAGGGGCTGCTGGTTCCGGTGATACGATTCGCCGATACCAAAACCCTGTCGCAGATTTCGCAGCAGACAAAGGATTTTACCCAGAAGGCCAAGGATAAAAAGCTTCAGCCCGCGGACTGGGAGGGCAATACATTCACCATATCCAACCTCGGCATGTTCGGCATTGATGAGTTTACCGCGATCATCAATCCGCCCGACTCCTGCATTATGGCGATAGGAGGAATACGCGGTGCGGCATTGGTACGAAACGGGCAGCTTGTGCCCGGCAATATTATGAAGGTAACTCTAAGCTGCGACCACCGTATTGTCGACGGCGTTACGGGCTCCAAATTCCTGCAAACATTCCGTAAATACATGGAATACCCCGTACTTTTATTCGGCATTAACAGTATCTGAATTTACTAAATGCGGGCTGAAAAATGAATCGGGGATTTGTACTTTTCATCTTCTCGCTCTTTCGTTTCCTGTTTGCATCTATCGTTTGCCAGGCCCAGCAGCCATATGTAATTACAGGTAAAGTGCTGGACAAAGCCACACGGGCCACCCTGCCCTTTGTGAATATGACTGCAGCCGGGCATCCGGCAACAGGAGCCACCGCCGACATTGATGGCAATTTCAGAATATCGTCTGCCACCCGCATATCCGCACTCAATTTTACTTATGTAGGGTATAAGGATTTAACCCTTCCGATAAAGGATACAGGGCACTTAATTCGTATTAACGTATTGCTGCAGGAGGCATCGTACCAGTTGTCGGAAGTTAAAATATTGCCCGGGGTGAATCCTGCATTGCGCATTATCCGTGCAACAATTGAGCATAGCGATTCCAACAACCCTGAAAAGAAACACTCCTTTACATACATCTCATACAATAAGATGTATGCAACTGCCGACATGAAACAAAAGGCCGACACGCTGAACTCGATGGATTCGGCAAACACAGCCAGAAAGAAGCAAACGGCAAAAAAGGATACTTCGAAAAAAAAGGAGGTATCCTTAACAGATTTCTTCAATAAACAATATCTTTTTCTGGTGGAATCGGTTAGCGAACGCCGCTACCTCTACCCTGGGCATAGCTATGAAAGGGTTATAGCCGAAAGAACTTCTGGTCTTAAAAATTCGCCCTTCGCCCTGCTCGCCACGCAGCTGCAATCGTTTTCCTTTTATGCAAACCTTATAAACATACTCGGCGACGATTACCTTAACCCCATATCCGCAGCGGGGCTGAAACGGTACAATTATATTTTGCAGGACACCCTGTATCAGGGGAAGGACACAGTATTCATCATCTCCTTCAGCCCGGATAAAAAGAAAAACTTTAACGGCATGAAGGGGGTGTTGTACATCAACACAAACGGGTTTGCCATTCAAAACGTAATTGCAGAGCCGGTAATGGAGGACAACCTGGTTTCGATTCACATACAGCAGAAATATGAACAGATCAAGGGGGGGAGCTGGTTTCCGGTTCAGCTGAACACCGACTGGATTTATAACAACATATCCCTGGGAGACTCAACCGTGCAAACCACCAATAAAGCCGTAAACCCGGATGATGAACACAATAAGATAAAAATAGTAACCAGAAGCTATATTAAAGACATAACCCTTGACACGGCACTACGTAAACGGCAATTCGGCAGGGTGGAGGTGGACATAGCCCAGAACGCATCGCAGCAGCCCGACAGCCTTTGGGATAAGTACCGCAACGACACCCTATCGGCAAAAGAAAAAAAAACGTATCATGTTATTGACAGTCTCGGCAAGGCCGCCCACCTCGACCGCAAATTATCGTGGTGGGAAGCGCTGTCCACCGGCAAGCTAAGGATCGGCGCCATCGACTGGGACCTGAATAGGGTACTTACCTATAACGGCTATGAGCATTTCAGGGCCGGACTCGGCGGGCATACCAATGACAAAATATCGCGCATTGTATCGCTGGGCGGCTACGGGGCTTACGGTTTCGGCGACAAGGCGTTCAAATACGGAGGCGATGCGGGGTTCCTTTTTAACAGATATTCCAACCTGAAACTGGATCTGTCTTACATCAACGATGTAATAGAGGCAGGAGGAGTATCCTTCTATAACGATAATGACCAGAACATGCTATCGACCGAACAGTACCGTAAATATTTTATAACAAACATGAATAAGATTGTTGAGGAAAGAGCCTCCCTTTCATTCGACGCACTGCGCTATTTCCGGTTCAACCTATTTACCGACCAGCAGGTGCAGCAAGCCACCAACAGCTACCTTTTCGGAACCAACGAAGGCAGCGGAACCGTGTTCACCAACCAGTTTTATTTTACCGAAGCGGGAATAAATATTCGTTTTGCCTACGACGAAAAATTTCTTAAAAGCCCGATGGGCATGATTTCCCTGGGAACCAAATATCCTGTGGTGTGGCTCAACATTACCCAAGGTATTTCGGCAAGCGGCCTGAACGGTTTTCTGAAAGGAGAATACAATTACACAAGGTATGATTTTAAGTTGAGTAAAGTATTCAGGGTTCCGCAGGCGGGCTATTCCCAGTTTCAGGCGCTTGCCGGCTATGTGCAGGGCAATGTTCCTTATACCCTGCTCTATGATGCAAGGGCAACCTATACCCAGAACATAGGCTACAGCGTGGCTGTGGATAATACCTTTGAGACGATGCGGATAAACGAGTTCCTGTCGAGCCGCTATATAAACATGTTCTACATGCACAACTTTGAATCGTACCTTTTCCATATAGGGAAATTCAAGCCTCACCCTGCCGTGGTGATGCACGCGGGCTGGGGCTGGCTTGATAACCCAGATAGCCAGTACAATACCTCATTCAGAACGATGAACCTGGGCTATTATGAATCAGGGCTGGAAATGAACAACCTTCTGAAACTGTCCTTTTTGTATCTTGGTGTG
>JABEUT010000137.1 GCA_013044305.1 Bacteroidia bacterium | reverse complement strand
TATAGAAATAAACGATGGCAAGAAAAATAATAAGTAACCCGGGTATAAAATAGGATGACGACAGCCCCTCCGTATTAATGAAGGTAAAAAAGCGCTTCCACCTGAACCTTTTTGCGAAGCTTGTATTTTCTTTAATGGACATCCATATAAATGAGGCCTTACCTACCACATGGTCGTCGGGAACAAAGCCCCAGTAGCGCGAATCTTCGGAGCGGTGCCTGTTGTCGCCCATCATAAAGTAATAATTCATTTTAAAGGTATAGTGGTCGGTTTTGCTGCCGTTTATATAAATATCGGCGCCTTTTACCTCGAGCATATTGTGTTCATAGGCCGTAATTATTCGGCGGTATAAATGCAGGTTTGATGTGTCAAGCTTTATTACGGCGCCTTTGTTTGGAACAAACAGGGGCCCGAAGTTATCCACATTCCACTTGTAGTCGGCGCTGAAAGGGAATACTTCGCGGTCGAATTTACCGCTGTCCTGCAGTACCGGTATAACTGACACTACATCGGGCGATTGCCTTACAATATCGGCTCCCTTACGGGTCAGTATATAAAGGTATGAGTTGGGCTTTGCCGGGTCTGAATAGACGGTTTCAGTAATATCGAGCCTGTCGGTAAGACTTTGGGGCAGCTGGTCGCCGTCGGCGGTGGTAACACTGTAAGCGAATTGCGCCTCCCCGGGTATTTCATCCGCTTTTCCATTAATATATACCTGCGCATGTCTTATTAGCAGTGTATCGCCGGGGGTACCTATGCAGCGTTTTATGTAATTCTCCTCTTTGTCAACAGGGCGGATAATTAGTTTGCCGAAACTTTCCTGCCCTTCGGGCATTGGAATCGAGCCGTTGGAAAGCACAAAATCTCTTCCATAATCGCGGCAATAGGCGTAGTAACCCGGGTTGTCCATGCCGGGGTTGCTGCAAACCGTATCGCCATCCGGAAAGTTGAATACCACAATGTCGTGGCGTTTTATGTGCGTAAAACCAGGCAGCCGGAGGTATGGATATTTGAGCCAGTCGAGATATGAGATGGCGTTCCGAGTGCCGGGAAGAGAATTATGGGCAAAAGGAAATGAAAGCGGCGTCATGGGTATGCGTGCGCCATAATCGGCCTTGCTTACAAAAAGATAGTCGCCTATCATAAGCGATTTTTCCATGGAGGACGAAGGAATGGTATAGGCCTCGAGAAAGAAGGTGCGTATGATGGTTGCCGCTATTACCGCGAACGACAACGCTTCGGCCCATTCCTTGCCAACCGAACGCCTGGCTTTTTCCTTACCGTCGGATGATGGGGCCGTAAACACCAGCTTGCTGAATCCATAATAGGGCAATGATATGAAGAAGAGTATTCCGCAAACAATCATTCTCATGTTTTCGCCTCCTGCGTCTGCCTTCTTTCCGCTCGAAGTAAGGGACAGGAATGTTTTTACAGATGAATAGGTAATGTATGCGAGCAATGCCTCAAAGCCCATGGCAAGCATGCTGTTCTTCACCGAAGGCAGCATGGAGAACAGGATGTACAGTTCCACGGGTATCAACACCAGCGCCGAAGCCACATCCAGCTCTTTTTTCTTCTGCATCTGCAGCGATGTTATGCCTGCCATAACCATTACCATCATATATCCTACACCGGGTATAAGAAAGATAATGGTCCACCATCCGGGCTTTTTGAGAATTTTCAGCCAGATGTAAAAATTATATACCGGTACCAATGCCTTCCAGCCCTTTTCGCCTGCCTTTTGAAAAATACCGTAAAAGCCGGCCAGGCTTGCAACTGCAATAAGTATAATAATGAGATTTACCTGCGGCACCTTGTAATTATAAATTAGAGAGTGGTGAGAAAATAGAATGGTTTATTGCCGGATGCGGCGCAAAAATACACAAATACCTTGTATCGGGGTTTCTTATAGTATAATGCCGGCAAAAAGAGGTACAGAATTTTTGTACTTTCGCAGCCTTACTTTGAAACAGATGTTGAGAACCCATACCTGCGGAGAATTAACCCTTACAAACGTAAGCCAGGCCGTAACCCTATGCGGTTGGGTGCACCGTACCCGCGAAATGGGAGGTCTTACCTTTATTGACCTTCGCGACCGCTACGGAATCACCCAACTGGTTTTTAATTCCGATTTGGATAAAGTGCTTGGCGAAAAAGCCAAGAAACTGGGCAGGGAGTATGTTATTCAGGTTACGGGCAAGGTGGTGGAACGAAGCAATAAAAATCTTAAAATACCCACCGGCGAAATAGAAATCATGGCAGCCGTGCTCGAAGTGCTCAATCCTTCCAAAGTGCCGCCATTTACACTCGAAGACGATACCGACGGCGGCGACGAGCTGCGTATGAAGTACCGCTACCTCGACCTGCGGCGCAATATGGTAAAGAACAACCTGCTCAACCGCCATAAGGTGGCAAGGGCAGTTCGCGAATACCTCGACGGGCAAGGATTCGCCGATATTGAAACCCCGTTCCTTATTAAAAGCACCCCCGAAGGAGCCCGCGATTTTGTAGTGCCTTCAAGGGTGAACAAAGGCGAATTTTACGCCCTGCCGCAAAGCCCCCAGACATTCAAGCAGCTGCTTATGGTTTCGGGGTTCGACCGCTATTACCAAATCGTGCGCTGCTTCCGAGATGAGGACTTGAGAGCAGACCGTCAGCCCGAATTTACACAGATAGACTGCGAGATGGCTTTTGTGGAACAGGAGGATGTGCTGCAGATGTTCGAAGGCATGGTGAAACACGTGTTCCAAAAAGTAAGGAATATTGAATTGGGAACATTACCCCGCATGACCTATGCCGATGCCTTGAAATATTACGGCAACGATAAGCCCGATATGCGTTTTGGGATGTTGCTGCATGACCTTACGGGTGTCGTAAAAGGCAATGGCTTTAAGGTATTGGATGATGCAGAATACGCCGGCGCAATAGCCGTGCCCGGCGCTGCGGAATATACGCGCAAGCAAACCGATGAACTCACGGAATTTGTAAAACGCCCGCAGATAGGAGCCAAAGGATTGATATATGTTAAATGTCTTGCCGACGGAACTTTCAAATCATCGGTTGATAAATTTTATACCGAAGAAGATTTGAAAATATGGGCAGAAGCAGCCGAAGCCAAAGCCGGCGACCTTATCCTGCTTGTTTCGGGCGAACTAACTGTTGCACGCAGGGCGCTCTCCGAATTGCGCCTCGAAATGGGCGACCGGCTCGGCTTGAGAAACAAAGATGTGTACAAGCCTCTTTGGGTACTCGACTTCCCGCTACTGGAAAAAGATAAGGATTCGGGCGGCTGGATGGCATGTCACCATCCGTTCACCTCTTGGAAAAGTGAAGATGAGCAATATTTTGAAACCGCCCCCGGAAAGATAAGGGCCAACGCCTACGACTTTGTGCTGAACGGTGTGGAACTCTCCAGCGGATCCATTAGAATACACGACCGCAAAAAACAGGAGAAAATGTTCGCAGCCATAGGCCTGACAAAAGAAGAAACTGAAACAAAATTCTCCTTTATCCTGAATGCTTTTGAGTATGGCGCCCCGCCCCACGGCGGCGTAGCCTTCGGGTTCGACAGGTTCTGCTCGATGATTGTTTCAGGGCAGGAAAACATACGCGATTTTATTGCCTTCCCCAAGAATAACGCCGGGCGCGATACCATGATTGATACCCCAAGCTCCATAAGCGACGCACAGTTGAAGGAGTTGGGGATTGGCATAGAACACCATTGATGGGTAAAACACACCCAGCATCAACAGTGCTTTACAGGAAAAATACAAGTAAAAATCCCTTCTTTTAATCAAAAAAGCCATATCTTCGCCCCTCTTTAACAATAAAAGCTATCTAAAATATGTCATATTTCTTCACTTCCGAATCAGTATCAGAAGGGCACCCCGATAAGGTAGCCGACCAGATTTCAGATGCAGTATTGGATGCCTTGCTGGCTCAAGACCCCAATTCGAAAGTAGCTTGCGAAACCTTTGTTACCACAGGATTAGCGGTAATAGGCGGCGAAATAAAAACCAACGGCTATATTGATGTGCAGAAAATAGCCCGCGATGTTATACGGCGCATCGGTTACACCAAAGCGGAATATATGTTCGATGCCGATTCATGCGGAGTTATCTCCACCATTCATGAACAATCGCCGGACATTAACCAGGGCGTGGAAAGAAGCAAAGAGGAGGAACAGGGCGCCGGCGACCAGGGCATGATGTTCGGGTACGCATGTACCGAAACCGATAATTATATGCCCCTGGCAATAGAACTGGCTCATCTCCTTGTAAAGGAACTGTCGGTTATACGCAGGGAAGGCAAAAAGATGAAATACGTGCGACCGGATGCCAAAAGCCAGGTTACCATACAATACAGCGACAAGGGCAAACCGGAGCGTATTGATACCATAGTGGTTTCCACACAGCACGATGACTTTGCCACAGAAAAGGAAATGAGCGAAACGATACGCCGTGATGTGATTAACATCCTTATTCCGAGGGTTAAGAAACACCTTCCCTCCAAGGTCAGGAAACTATTTAAAGACGACATAAAATACTTTGTTAATCCTACCGGCAAGTTTGTAATCGGCGGTCCGCACGGGGATACCGGGCTTACAGGCAGAAAAATTATTGTTGACACATACGGAGGCAAATGCGCTCACGGCGGCGGGGCATTTTCAGGAAAAGATTCATCGAAAGTTGACCGCTCTGCTGCTTATGCTGTTCGCCACATTGCCAAGAACCTGGTTGCTGCAGGCGTTTCATCCGAAGCCGAAGTGCAGGTTGCTTATGCCATTGGAGTTGCCGAACCGGTTTCCATTTACGTGGATACCTTCGGAACGGCAAAGGTTCGCGATGCCGAAGGCAAGAAATTAACCGACGGTGAAATATCGCACCGCATTGGAAAAATATTCGATATGCGTCCTTCCGCCATTGTAAAACGCTTCGGGCTGCGCAATCCAATATTTTCGGAAACAGCTGCGTACGGGCACATGGGGCGTCAACCGGGTTTCAAGGAGCTGAACGGTAAGAAATACGAAACCTTCACCTGGGAGAAGTTAGACTATGTGGAAGCCCTCCGGAAGGCCTTTTCCATTGCAGAGAAACAGAAGGAATCGGTAGAAGCATAATTAGGCGCTGCCCGCCCGCGCGGCGGGCGGCATTCATCCCCTCAATTCTAGTATTGTATTGACGCATTGTGCGCCCAAATAGCCATTTCAGGCTTCCCGTCAATCCGGTAACATTATTATTGCTCGCTTGTAAAGGCTCAAATTCCGCCTGTATTAAAGGCAGAGCTTTTTTACGTTTGACGTAAATAAAGGTTACGGAATGTTGTAATCTTTTATAAACACTTGTGGCGTAAATAAGCTAATCTAAACAATAATACAGGCTTTAAAATACAGTTAAAAGCCTTGTAAAGCCATCCAACACAGTATTTAAACCATTTTTATTTAATTTATGTAACCTAATTGTACCTCGGTCGTTTAGGTAACATAAAATACCGTGGAATAACGAATACTAAAAGGAGGGCACGATGAAACAAACAACTACGCCATTTTTTACCAGAAAAAATCTTAACGGCAAACTGCTATACTTATACTGTATAGCGCTGTTAAGCGGCGCCACTGCAGCCTTCGGGCAAACAAACGGCAGCCGGGCAGGGCAGGAAAAACTCGAAAGCTACTATACAAAGCTGCAAGCGTTTAACATATTACAGTCCGTGCAGAAATCAACCGGAGCGTCGAACGCCGACATGCTGGAGTTCACCAACTACTATCAGGACAAGATATACGCCGCCGACAGGCAGGAATTTTGGAATAAGGTGAGCAACGGCTCGGTAACAAGCGATGCCGATATTCAGAATTATGCACAAACGCTGGAAGCCGATTATGTAAACTTATACCGCAGCTTCCAGCAGGTTAAAACCGAGTTCCCCAATTCAATACCCCAAAATTCTCCCGGGAGACATCGTGTACTCTCGCCCCAGCCATGTAACCCTGCCTGCGATAATATTGATTTCTCCAACGGCAACCTGAACGGATGGTACGCTTATTACAGGGTGAATTCATCCACACCGACCGGATATGTGTTTTCCGCCCCCGTGGGCGGCGCCTGCGGCCCCGTAACAGCAGCGGCGTGGGATCCGAACACCAGCACCTATCAGGTATCGCTCACCAGCGGTCCCGGCTTAGACCTTATAGCCGGAGCCCTGATTCCGGTGGTGTGCCCGGGCAGCGCATTCTCTTGCAGAATAGGCGACGGGCCCATTCCGCAGGCGCAGATGGGAACCTTATCGCAAACCTTTACCGTTACACAGCAGAATGCCAATTTCGTATATATGTATGCCGTAGTGCTCGAAAATCCGGCGCACAATTACTATCAGCAACCGTTCTTTAATGTTGTGATGCTCGACCAGAATAACGATACTATTCCCAACTGCGGGAACTATTCGGTGGTATCGGGTCCCGGCTTGCCGGGGTATAAATCAATTTATTACGCGCCCGACGCCGATACAGTATATTGCAAACCATGGAGCACCGTTTTTGTTCCCCTTCAAAACTACATAGGGCAATGTGTTACCATCATCATCAACACCTCCGATTGTGCACTTGGCGGGCATTTCGGGTACGCCTATTTTGCTGCAAAATGCTCTGTCGGCATCATTTCCAATGCAAGGGTTATATGCAAAGGCAACGACACGCTCACAGCTCCTTCGGGTGTGGCCACCTATAAATGGACAGGCCCCTGCATCATCGGACCGAACAACAACCAAAAATGTATAATAGGCTGTGCCGGAACTTACAAATGTGCCCTTGCAAGCATAGCCAATGCGCTTTGCGCCGATACGGTAAGCATTACCATCCCTCCCTATACCCCGATGACCTTATCCATATCCGGAACAAACATAAAATGCAACGGGGGCAATAACGGCTCTGCTGCTGTTTCGGTAAGCGGTGGCGTTCAGCCATACACCTACCTGTGGTCGCCGGGCGGAGGCACCAACTCCTCAAAGAGCAATCTTACGGCAGGCACTTATAAAGTTGTAGTAACCGATTCCAACGGCTGCCGCGATACTGCCAGCATAATACTTACACAACCTGTGGCGCTTGCTGCTTCAATAGCATCATTCAATAATTTGAAATGCTACGGCGATAATTCGGGAAGCGCCACCGTATCGGTAAGCGGAGGTACCCCGGGCTATAATTATATATGGGCTCCTTCAGGCGGCACCAGCGCCACGGCAAGCAACCTGCCTGCAGGCAGCTATACCGTTACCGTAACCGATGCGCATGGCTGTATAACGAGCGCCTCGGTAAACCTTACCCAGCCTCCGCAACTGTTAGTAGCCATCGTAGCCAATTCGCATAAAATCTGTCATGGTTCAAATAACGGAGCTGCACAGGCAAATGTAAGCGGAGGCACTCCCGCATATACCTATTTGTGGAGCAACGGCAGCACAAAAGCAGTTTCGGGGCCGTTGAGCGCAGGCAGTTATACAGTTACTGTTACCGATGCCGACGGTTGTTCAGCCACCGCTTCGGTAAACTTCAGCCAGCCGCCACTGCTTATCGCCTCTATCATATCCGTAACCGATTTAAAGTGTTTTGGCGGCAGTAATGGCAGCGCCTCTGCAAGCGCTGCAGGCGGAACTCCTTCCTATACTTATCTGTGGAACCCAACGGGGCAAACCAATTCAACGGCCACCGGGCTTAGCGCAGGAAGTTACACTGTAACGGTAAGCGATTCATGCGGAGCAAACGCCAGTGCTGTTGCTCTAATTACCCAGCCACCCATGATTACAGAGTCAGTTACGGCCATACCTGTTAAATGCAACGGAGGCAATACCGGCGGCGCTTCGGCAAGCGTTAGCGGCGGCGTTCCTTCATACGCTTATCTGTGGTCGCCCGCCGGCGGAACCAATGCCCTGGCAACAGGGCTTACGGCAGGCACTTATACCTGTACTGTTACCGATAACAACGGCTGCACCTCTTCGGCCAATACAACTGTAAGCCAGCCCGCCTCTCTTATAGTGAACGCGGTCGTTAATACAAACGTAAGCTGCTTCGGCGGCAATAACGGCAGCGCGGATGCAAGCTCTTTAGGCGGTACCCCGAACTATCATTTTAACTGGGCTCCCACGGGTGGCAACAACTCCAACGCCTCCAACCTGTCAGCCGGAACATATACCATAACTGTTACCGATGCCAACGGCTGCACCGGTTCATCCTCTGTTACTATAACCCAGCCCACACCTGTAACCGTAACCATCGGTTCGGTAACTAATGTTGGCTGCAACGGAGGCAATGATGGCAGCGCAAATGCCATTGGAGGCGGAGGTGTTTCGCCTTACGCCTACAATTGGTCGAACGGTTCTACTTCGCCTGCTGTAAGCGGTCTTTCGGCAGGCTCATACACTGTTACCGTTACAGATGCGAACGGCTGTACAGCGCATAATTCGGTACTCATCGGACAGCCTGCTATTCTTGTATCGGGAATCGCTTCATATACGAATGTAACTTGTAACGGAGGCAATAACGGTACAGCTACAGTGAGCGCACACGGCGGAACCTTGCCCTATGCTTATTCATGGTCGAATGGCAACACTACGGCAACTGCTGTCGCGCTGGCTGCAGGCACCTATACGGCAACAGTTACGGACGCACACTCCTGCACATCCACCTGCATGGTAACCATTGTGCAGCCTGCCCAGCTTTCCACCTCCTTTAATTCAGGGGAGCCCTCTTGCTTCGGCATGAACAACGGTTGGCTGACTGTGAATGTAAGTGGTGGTTCAGCTCCCTTTCAGTATGCCTGGAGCAACGGCGCCTCGGCGGCTACCGCAACCGATCTTACGGCAGGAAGCTACACGGTAAATATCAGGGATATGAATAACTGCCCTGCTTCGGGTTTTACCACGCTCTCGCAACCCGCTTCATTAACAGCCATGGTTGGCAATATCAGCAATGCGACCTGTTACGGTTATGCCAACGGCAGTGCTACGGCCATGCCTTCGGGCGGCACCGCCCCTTACGCCTACCACTGGTACACTCCTGTTGTTCAGTACACAAATACCGCCATAGGGTTAAGGGCGGGCGCCTACACTGTTAAAGTTACCGACTACAACGGTTGCACTTCCACAGCAAATTTCAATATCACCCAGCCTTCAAAGGTGGCCACAAGCGCTTCGGCCCCCGACAGCGCCTGCTCCGGGTCGCCCGTTGTGATAACCGCTTCGGGCAGCGGAGGTGTTGGCAACTACAGCTACCAGTGGAGTGCGGGCAACGGCACTTCGGCGAACTGCATTGTAAACCCTTACTTTACTTCAACATATACCGTAACAGCAATAGACGGCAACGGGTGCAGGGGCGATTCGGCCACCGTAACCATCAAGGCGCTGAAGCTTCTTGCCTCGGCGGTAACCGTTAAGCCCAATCAAATGGTTTGCCAGGGCGATACGGCGAGCATTTACACAAACGTAAATACATCAGGTTCCGGTCCGGTAACCATTTTGTGGAGCAACGGTTACTACGGCGCGGGTCCTTTTACGGTGTATGTGCAAAGCGATACAGTGTTTACGGTAACGGTGAGCGACTTTTGCGGCGACACGGTTAGGAAAAGTATTTATCTGCAAATGAACCCCGCTCCGAAGATCAGCATTCCACCTATGGCGGGGGCGGCTTGCAGCGGGGTAACGCTCTGGTTCAAAGATACCAGCCTGGCAAACGCCGGCGACAGCTATCTATGGAATTTCGGCGATAACCAGTATTCCACACAGACCAGCCCCTCGCATACCTATTTGCAAAGCGGCCTGTATGATGTTACCGTACAAGTTACCAACCACCTCGGATGCAAAGCCTCTGCTTCCGCCGACGCAAGCATTACCGTATATCCCGCTGCAGTGGCAATGTTCAGCGAATCGCCGGTAACGGTGAATATACTGAACCCTACGGTGAACTTTACGAACGAGTCGCAGGATGCCACCATCTGGACCTGGTACTTTGGCGACGGCGACAGCTCAAAAGCAGCAAACCCTGTGCATACATACGCGCAGCCGGGCATATATTATGTTACCCTCACCACCAACAACGATTATGGATGTGCGGGTGTCTTTACCGACAGCCTTATCATTCAGCCCCAATTCACCATCTGGATACCGAGCGCCTTTACGCCCAATGCCGACGGCAGAAACGACTACTTTACCGCCAAAGGAATAGGCATATCCCAGTTTTATATGATGATATTTGACCGCTGGGGCAATCAAATTTTTACCACCAACGACATTAACCGCGGCTGGGACGGCAGGGCGAACGGAGGGTCGGAAGTTGCACTGGAAGACGTATATGTATATAAGATACAGGTTACGGATATATTCAACCAGCAGCACTCCTATATCGGCTCGGTTACGCTTATCAAGTGATCGGCCATAAATAAAAAAGAACCGGAAATACATGGTATTCCCGGTTCTTTCCTTTGTTCACTCAATCCTTCATGTTCTCCTTCAGGGCATCCGTAAGTTTTCGCACGGCGCTGGAGAGCGTCCATACCACGATAAGCAAAAAGGCAACCACAAGCCCAATGCAGAGCCAGATAATAAACGTATTGGGGTTGATAAAATCACTCTTTTGAGTGGTGGCATCCGGGTTCTGCACCCCTGCGGCCTGTGCCGGAGCTACGGCTGAAGCCTCTGATGATGCTGTCGATGGCTGGGCAGCGGGCGTATTGGTAGCTGCAGCCTCCCCTCCGCTTTTGGTGTCGATGTACGCCAGGATAGATTTTATCTGGGCATCGGTAAGCGCGGTTTGATCGGGCATGGGCACCATGTTGTACTGCTTAAAGATAGCTGTTGCCGCCGTGTCGCCGCTTTTAACCACCGCCTGCGAAGATTTAATCCATTTAATAAGCCAGTCTTCTTTCTTAACAGATGTTATGTTCTTCAGGTCGGGTCCCACGAGCCTGCCTCCTCCCACCGTATGGCAGGCGGCGCAAATTTGCTTGTAGAGGTCTTCGCCCGACTGGGCGGCGGCAGGGTTAGGACGGATGCTTAGAAAAGCGAGGCAAATTATAACCGTTATAGTCTGTTTCATGGCTTTATTGAGTTTATCATTTCAGGATGCCTTTTATCAGTCAGCCGACTTCATGAAAGCCAGTATTTTTTTGGCTTCGGTATCGGTCAGTATTGCTTTCTGGTGCATGTGCTCCAGAGCTGCATCCCATTGCTCGTCGCTGAAATTATGCGGGTCGGGGGCATTGTGGCAGCGGTTGCAGTTTTCTGCCCATAGCTGCGCCCCTGTTTTGTTGGCAATGCTCTCCGGCACTGCGCAGCCGTTCATAAATAGTACTGATGATACAGCTATTGTAAGTCCGGCAACCATTGTTATTATTTTCACCTTGTTTTTCATATACTTCTGCTATTATTCTGATTATTAATTATTCGTTGTTTCGGATTAAAAGAACCACATTCCCCTGATGGTAACCGCCGTCATTCTGGGGGTTCCCTGTTGGTTATAAATATCGTAACCTATGCTTAGGGGAGCTTTCCATGTAAACCAATATGTGAGGGCAATGCTGGTTTGGTTAAGCGGTTTTTGTCCCCACAGGCAGTTTGCATCTTGCGGCAAGGTAAGCTGGCTTTCCCTTATGCCTAATTCCAAGTTGCTAAGGAAGTTGCTTGAGGCTCCGCTTAAGCGGAAGGTCATGCCCAGGAACCAGCCATTTGTGGTGTTATTGAAGCCGGAACCGGGAAGAATGCTGGTATCGGCGGAATTGGTGTACAGATTATACTTTTGAATCTGATCCATTTCATACTGCCCCTGAACCCTTATCATCAGCGGGTCGAACACGTGGTAGTAGTTGATATAGGCTGCAATGTTGCTTACGCTGATGTTCTGCTGGGCTGTACCAAGCGCACCTGCACCAGGCATATACTGACCGGAAACGCCTACTTCGAGGCTGGAGTTAGGGAAAGGCAGAAAACCAATTTCACCGCCAACCGCCTTATTCATATTCGGAGAAATAAAATTTCCATAGCTTACCTGTCCGTTTGCAGCTCCTGTACTGTCAATGGTTAATGTTGGTCCGTTCGAGGCATACAACTGGTAGTTCAGTTTTGACACACCGAGCTGAATGCCGCCCTGGATACCAACACCTGCCTGGGTGCCTGTTGCCGCTGCCACCATACCTACAGGCACCGACCCGTAACGGTTGGTAAAGTCGTCGAGTATTCCTTCATATAATCCTGACCGGGGCTGAAAGTAACCGGTAAATATATTCAGGGCATTACCTACGTGATAGTAAATGATTCCCTCATTGAAGGATACGGCGGCAGCCGAACCGGGACCGATCGGGGCGACTACACCGATTTGCACATCAAGGAAAAGCCTGTCGGATAATTTCACAAGCGGCATTAGCATTAAGCCTGTCGGATATTGAGAGTTGGCTCCGAAATTGTTTGCGATGGATGACGGCGTATGGCCTTGCGCTGTGCTGTAATACGGGAAAGTTTTGGTATTTTGCCAGGATGTAAAAAATTCACCGGCAAGCATGAACTTTTCGCCCCCGGGTTTGGCTTTATCGGGTGGCACCGTAGTTGTGTCGGTTTGTGCGCTACCTTTTATTCCCGGTATCAGGAGGAGCAGCATTCCGGCAGAGATTGTTAAGAAAGCATATTTTTTCATGGCGATTTTAAATTTAGAGGTTGTGTAACTATATTTTGACTGTAACTATTTCCCTTGCTGTTTCCTGCCTTTGAACTTGCAGTTTTTTCCCTTATTTTATTTTATGTCGGTTTATTTGACAGGTCAAAGATGATTTTAGCCCATACAAAACCAACTGACATTTGTCATTTACCCAGATGATTTATCGCATTTTACCCCTTGACGCAAATGCGGCCGGCTTCCGGTTAATAGTCATATAACATTGATTAAGAGATTATTATAAGACAATATGTT
>JABEUT010000016.1 GCA_013044305.1 Bacteroidia bacterium | reverse complement strand
TATTATAAAAAGGCATTAAAACTAAAACAGGAGCTGGGCGATAAAAACGGGATGGCAAATGTATATAACAACATAGGGCTGTTATATGAAGACCAAAGCGATTTTCCAACCGCACTCGATTATTTGTTCACAGCACTGGATTTGTGGAATGGCATGGGCGACAAAAAAGGAACCGCCAGATCGTACAATAATATTGGAATAATATATGAACAACAAAAAGATTACAAGGGCGCGCTGGGGTACTACCTTAAAAGCCTGGGCCTGTGGACCGAATTGAACGACAAAGCTGAAATGGCAAACCTGTATAACAATATAGCGCTTATTTCTGAAGGCAGCAATAATGATTTCATGGGAGCAATTGATAACTATGAAAAAAGCCTCGCTTTAGGTAAGGAAGTCGGCAACATGCATCAATTGGCCAATTCGTATTATAACATCGGAAGATTGTATCATCTGATAATATCCGGCAAGGACAGCGTGAAAGAAAAACTGACGGCCAAATATTTTACCAACCTGCATCCCCGTCCGGGTATTAAGGAAATTGATTTGATTTTGCTTGACAGCTCTCTGGCTCTCGAAAAGAAAGCGCTTGACATCTTTACAGGATTTAACGACCGCGAGAACCTTGCCAAAGTGCTGCAGCAAATAGGTGAAATACTCCAGTTGCGGGGTGAATATGAGGGTGCCTTATATTACTACAGGAAAGGCGCTTCTCTCGCCAAACTGATTAATGCAAGAACAGTCCTTTATCAGGGGCTGCTTGACATATCGCAAAATTTCGAGAAAATGAAAAAGCCCGACAGCGCCCTGGCTTATTTCAAATTGGCCACCGATTTAAAAGATTCCATTTTTAACGGTGAGAAGCAAAAAGAAATTGGACACGCCGAAGCAAAATTTGAATACCAGAAAAAACAGGCTATTGCAGAAGCGGAAACCAAAAGGGTGCTTGCAGTGGAAGAGGAACGCAGAAAACGCCAGCAACTTTATATTTATGCATCGGCAGCAGGGCTTATCATGCTCGGATTCCTCTCTTTTTTCATAGCCCAGCGGCTTCGGATAACAAGGCGACAAAAAACAATAATTGAAAAACAAAAAGAGAACCTTGACCGTGCATTTTCACAACTTGAGGAAGCAAAAAAACTGGTGGATGAAAAACACAAGGACCTTACCGACAGCATTCAGTATGCCAGCCGCATACAAAATGCCCTGCTTACCACCAAAACGTACCTCGACCGCCACCTTGCCGAATATTTTATTCTCTTTAAACCGCGCGATATTGTAAGCGGCGATTTTTACTGGGCGCTGGAGCATAACGGTTTGTTTTACCTTGCCTGCTGCGACTGCACAGGGCACGGGGTGCCCGGAGCGTTCATGTCGCTGCTTAACATAACCTTTCTGCACCAGGCTGTAATTGAAAAAGGAATAGCGCAACCCGACAAAATATTTAACAACATCCGGAGCAACCTTGTAGAAGCCCTTAATCCTGATGGTTCTACCGATACCAAAGATGGAATGGATGCAGTGCTTTGCGCCATCAATTTCGAGAAAAGCATGATCAGCGCAGCTTGCGCTAATAATCCCATGTGGATTATCCGGAACGGGGAATTGATGGAGTTCAAGTCAGACAAACTCCCCATCGGGGAAAGCGATATTACAAGATCCTTTACACTGCATGAAACCAAAATATACAAAGGCGACTGTGTTTATATGTTCACTGATGGGTTTTCAGACCAATTTGGGGGAATAAACGGCAAAAAGTTTAAACAGGCGCAACTGAAAGAACTGCTCCTGTCAATACACCGCCAACCTATGAAAGAGCAGCATACAATTCTTAATGATACAATCAGCCGTTGGCGAGGCACCCTTGACCAGGTGGACGATATTTGCGTAATGGGAGTCAGAATTTAAAAGAAGGCATTTTAAACCTTACTGAACGCCTGTTCCAAATCTTCAATTATATCGCTTATGTGTTCAATACCGGCGGATATCCGGATAAGACCGGGTACAATTCCGGAATGCTCCCGCTCCTGCTCGCTGATTTTGGCATGAGTTGTTGAGGCGGGGTGAGAAACAATAGTTCTTGTATCGCCAAGGTTTGCTGTAAGCGATGACATTTCAACCGAATCGAGGAATTTCTTTCCCCTTTCCAGCCCTCCCTTAATTACAAAAGCCACCATTCCTCCTCCCCTGCTCATCTGTTTCCTGGCAATGGCATACCCCGGATGAGAAGGCAGGAACGGATACATTACCGATTCCACATCTTTATGCTTTTCGAGATACTGTGCAATTTTCAGGGCATTTTCGGAATGGCGCTCCATACGCAAGGCGAGGGTTTCAAGGCTTTTCGACAGCACCCATGCATTGAACGGCGACAAGGCGGGTCCTGTATGCCTGGCAAACAGCTTTATGGTTTCCAGCAAATCCTTCCGTCCGGCTACAACACCCCCCAATACCCGTCCCTGCCCGTCGAGATACTTTGTTGCGGAATGAATGACCAGATCGGCGCCAAATTTTACGGGCTGCTGCAGAACCGGTGTGGCAAAGCAATTATCCACTGCAAGAATGCAGCCGTGTTTTTTTGAAAGCTTGCCAAGCCACTCCAGGTCTATTACATCGAGGGTAGGATTTGACGGGGTTTCCACAAAAATTATTTTAGTATCCGCTCCAATTGCGCTTTCCCACTCCTCCGTTTTTTTTATATCGGTATAGGTGAATTTTATTCCCCATCTGGACAGATGCTTTTCGAGTATGGAGTGCGTGGCGCCGAAAACCGAATGACAGCACACCACCCTGTCGCCCGTTTTCAGCAGGGCTGCAAAAACTGCAAATATGGCAGCCATTCCCGAAGCGAAAGAGGCAGCGGAATCCGCACCTTCCAGCAAACGCACCTTTTCCTGAAATTCGGTTACATTAGGGTTGGTAAAACGGCTGTATATGTATCCTTCCTTCTCATCGGCGAACATGGCGCGCATGGTTTCGGCATCCTCATATACAAAACTGGAAGTAAGGTACAGCGGAACAGAATGTTCATTGAACTGTGTACGTTCCGTTTGGGCATGTATGGCTATGGTTTCGGGGTGCATGGGTATCTGTTTTTATAATTGTGCAGGTATGACGAGTTATCTGATAAGATATGAATGGGTTATTCTGGCGGTGGCTTCGAGCATTTTGGCAACCGTGCAGTATTTGTCCATGCTTAACTGAATGGCTCTCTTCAGCTTATCTTCGTCTATGTTGCCTTTAAGGATAAAATTAAGATGGATTTCGGTAACCAGAGCGGGCACCTGATGCTGCGCCCTTTTCGCCTCTATCTCAATATCAAATTCATCAATCTGCTGTTTCTGTTTATTCAGTATGGATATTACATCTATCCCGCTGCACCCGCCCAGCGAAGCCACCAGCGCCTCTACGGGCGAAAAAGCAAGATTGCCTCCCCCGCCTGCCGCCGTGGCGTCCATTTGCAGTTTGGCATGAGCTGCATTGCTTGCCTCAAAATGGAACGCATTGTTCAGCCTGTGGATATTGATTTTCATATAACAGTATTAAGTTAGATTCCGTCCGCCGGTGCCATGCCGGCAGAATATTTTATTTTTTCCGAATAGTTATTTAAAGTACGCTGTAAAATTACAATTCTTTTCTTCAATGTTAGGCCTTGATGCCGTATCATAAAATTGTATAATTTCGTCCTTCTAAAACACCAATAACATGAATTTAAAAGCTGTTATAATTGCACTCTCTGTAAGCGCATGCTTATCCGTTCCTGCTATAGCCCAAAAGGGTTTTACAAGCAAAGCCGACGCAAAAAACGTGATGAAAAAAGGAATGAAGGACGGAAACTGGATAGAGTATATGGATAATGAAGGCAAAGCCACAACAGACACAGCGGCCCCTTACTTTAATCTGGTTGTATATAAAAAAGGCATGAAAAACGGATTGCAGAACCAGTATGCTAAAGGCGGCAAACTGCTAAGCTCTATGCCTTATAAAAACGACAAACTGAATGGCGTGGCAAAGTATTATAATAGCGACGGAAAACTGACAGGTGAAACATCTTTCAAAGACAACAACCTGAACGGGGTGCAAAAAACATATTATGAAAGCGGTAAGGTGAAGAGCCAAACCACCTGGACCAACAACCAGCCCGGCGCCACCCAAAACTTCCCCGATTCCAAGTAAGGGCAGTTCTTAAAGCTTGCATAGTCCCCTTCACTTAAACGGAAACTTTCTTTAGCTCCTCCTTGCCGGCCATGGCTGTACCTGAATGCTCCTGCCTGAATGGCAGCGAGGCGAGAAACACCTTTTCCTTTTCGAGCAAAGGTTTCAGCCTTTTCAGTTCGGCAAGCCTGATGCTGCCTGTAACAAAGTTTCTGCCATGACTTTCGGCATTGCGCAGCGAAATTTGCTCAAATATTTTCTCGTTGGGCGTGCGCAGGTACACTTCAATCTCCGTGGTATCGGTTGGGATAAGTCCGTTGTTGCTTTTGTACTTTTCATAACGGTATTTGAACCCTGCCAGCGAGGCGTGCACATCCGAGAGCACCGCTGCGCCCGTAGGGTAGCTGCCCGCGCCTCTGCCAGAAAAAAACTGGGTTCCCGAATGTTCCGCATCTATTGTTATGCCGTTGAACTCATTCTCCACGTGATAGAGCGGATCGGAAGGACTTACAAATTGCGGGGTAACCCACAGACTAATTTTTCCGGCGGCGGTTTTGTACGCCTGCGCCACCTGGCGTATTTTATAATCGGAGGCCTTGGCAAATTTAATGTCGGGCGCCTGAATGTTTGAAATGCCGTAATTAAACACATCGTCTGGTTTCAGAAGCACGCCAAAGCCATGCAGGGTAAGTATGATGAGCTTGTATAGCGCATCGTAGCTTTCCACGTCGAGGGTGGGGTCCGATTCGGCGAAACCGAGCCTCTGGGCTTCGGCGAGCGCCACGGCATAATCCCATCCGCGGTTATATATCGCCGAAAGTATGTAATTGCTGGTACCGTTGCAAAGCCCCCTTATGGTACTAATGGGTTCCTGCGAAAAGTAGCTGTCTATGGTTCGCAGTATAGGTATGCTGGCGCAAACGCCGGCCTCGTAAAGCAGGGCTGCGCCTGTCTTTTCCTGCAACGCCATCAGCTCTGGCAGGTTTTCAACTATCATCTTTTTATTTGCGGTTACCACATTTTTGCCTGCTGACAGAGCTGTTTTTACAATGCTGTAGGCATCGGCGGAATTATCTATTACCTCCACAATAAGGTTGGTATCTTCGTCGGCGAGCACTTCATCTTTATCAAAACTCAAAAGGCTTACATCGGCATTGCGCTTTTTTATGGGGTCCTTCACCACTATTTTGCCCGGAACAGCCGACGGGGTTTGCAGCTGCGAGAGGTCGTAAAACCCCTGCCCTACGCACCCCAGACCGAACAAACCGATTTTCGGGGTCTTCATAATCTTATGAAAAAAACGTTGTATGATATAATTCAGTTTGGGGGCTTCTATCAGAAAACCGTCGTGCCCGTAAAGGGAGTTTATTTCCTCATA
>JABEUT010000015.1 GCA_013044305.1 Bacteroidia bacterium | reverse complement strand
GCACCTATGCTTCTTTCTCCGACGCTGCACAGCATCCCGGCAGTACATTTCATGTGGTGGGCAAGCTGGATATTAGCAAGCCATTTATTTACGATCCGCAAACCAATCCCAATTTATTTACTTTTTACATGAAAGACCGGGAAGGTACAGAATGCAAGGTTACACTGGGTAAGCCCAAACCCGATGATTTTGAACGCTCCGACCAGATTGTGGTTATCGGCAGCGCACCAGATAATTCAGATTTTCAGGCAAAGGACGTACTGATGAAATGCCCGTCGAAATATAATGACGGGAAACCGCAGGAAAAGCAAGGGGCTATGTAAAAGTCCGGGCGCTCCGTCACGGATTTAATTCTAATTTTGCATTCATAATTTCAAGTCCGCATTTTTGCCGTGCCCTTGTTCTGCTGCTGCTTTTGATTTTTTTTAAGGAATAGATTTCTATTATAAATCAGCTAACACCTTCCGCTTGAATAACATCTCCTATATCGGCGAACATCTTATTTGGGGAAACGCAGGACGGTTCTTCGTCTATCTTTCCTTTATTTCGGCTTTGCTCGCTTCTTTTGCCTATTTCTGCTCTGCCCAAAGCCCCTTATTGGGGGGTGAGGGAGCTTCCTGGAAGAAACTCGGTAGGCTTTCTTTTCGCATACACTCCCTTGCCGTAGTGGGAATAATGGCTACCCTTTTTTCAATGATACTGCTGCACTACTATGAATACTATTATGTATGGGAGCACTCGAGCAACAGTATGCCTAAGAGATATACTCTTGCCTGCTTCTGGGAAGGCCAGGAAGGCAGTTTTTTGCTATGGACCTTCTGGCAGATGCTTATAGGCAATGTGCTCATATTTACGGCCAAGAACTGGGAATCGCCTGTACTGTCTGTCATCTCGCTGGTACAAACGTTTCTTGCATCCATGCTGCTGGGTTTTTACATTTTCGGCTGGAAGATAGGCAGCAATCCGTTTACATTGTTGCGCGACACGCCCGATTTTGCTGGTCTGCCCTTGTTCAGCATTCCTGATTATGCCTCCAAGCTCGACGGGCGGGGCCTGAACCCCTTGCTGCAAAACTACTGGATGACAATCCACCCTCCTACCCTGTTTCTTGGTTTTGCTTCCACCGTAGTGCCTTTTGCCTATGCATTATCCGGGTTATGGAAGAAAAAATTCGGCGAGTGGCAGATTGAAGCCTTGCCCTGGACATTTTTCGGAGTTATGGTGCTTGGAACCGGAATACTCATGGGAGGCGCATGGGCTTACGAAGCATTAAGCTTTGGCGGCTTCTGGGCATGGGATCCGGTAGAAAATGCTTCGCTCTTTCCATGGCTGACACTCGTAGCAGCCGGACACGTTATGATTATTTATAAGGCAAGGAACAATTCCATCCTTTCCACCTTGTTTTTCCCGGTGCTTACTTTTATCCTTGTCCTCTACTCTACTTTTCTCACCCGCAGCGGTATATTGGGAAACACTTCGGTTCATTCTTTCCCCGACTTTGGCATGTCAGGTCAGTTGTTAATATACCTGCTCTTCTTCTTGCTTCTGTCACTGGTGCTGTTTGCGGTAAATTGGAAGTCGTTGCCGCGCGAAAAACAGGATGAGGAATTATGGAGCAGGGAATTCTGGATGTTTCTTGGTGCAATCGTGCTACTCATGTCTTGTTTCCAGATCATCATCTCAACTTCGATACCGGTTACCAATAAGCTTTTTGGGTTGAACCAAGCCCCGCCGGTTGACAAAATAAGGTTTTACAGCCGGTGGCAAATACCGTTCGCCATTATGGCGCTGCTGATGGTTGCCACCGGCTTATACTTTAAGTTTAAAAAGACCGATATGAAACAATTTTGGAGCATGATAAGGCTCCCTTTGTTCATTTCAGCCGCATGCTGTGCCATATCCGCAATATTATTAAAGGAAACCAATGTTTTTTACATCCTACTTCTTTTTTCATGCTGGTTTGCCGTTCTTTCTAATTTCCATTATTGGGTGAAAGCAAAAAAAGCTGTACTGAAAAAGGGCGGGGCCGCTTTTGCCCACATCGGGTTTGGCCTTATTCTCATGGGAGCGCTTATTTCCACATCCTGTGAGCAGGTTATTTCACAAAACAGCTCCGGAAAAAATGTAGAATCTCTGGGCAAAGATTTTTCCAATGCCACCAATATACTGCTCACCAAAGGCGACACGTTATCCATGAGCGACTACTATGTTACTTATGCTGGCAAGCATAAGGTGGGGCACAACATGATTTTTACCATTCAGTACCTGAAAAAAGACGGGCATTCCGGAAAATACATACCCGAATTTGAGCTTACCCCTATAGTACAGCTGAACGAACGGATGGGTAATGTGGCAGAGCCTTCAACGCATCACACATTAACAAAAGATATATATACCCATATAACCTTCGCCGACCTGTCGGAAGCCAACAATGACAGCAGCGGAGCCTTTGGGACACCAAAGACACACCTGGTAAAAGTGGGCGACACCCTGTTTTCATCAAACAGCATCATAAAAGTTGCAAGCATCGATACGCACATTGATAAGGTTGCGCATCACCTTAAAGCAAATGACATAGCAGCAGGGGCTGTCCTGAAGGTTACCGATGTGAACGGAAAAATTTACACCTGTGAGCCTGTATTTGTCGTAAGCAACAACATGATTCAGCCTATAGACGCCCAGATTCCGCAGCTCGGTTTAAAATTCGCATTCACCAATGTGAATCCCGATACGCACCAGATTACCATATCGGTAGCTGAATCGCAAAAAAGCAGCAGGGATTTTGTGGTGATGGAGGCAATGGTTTTCCCATATATCAATATCCTGTGGCTCGGATGCGTTGTTATGGTTTTCGGCATAGCCTTATCCATTGTGAGAAGGATAGAAAAAATGAAAAATAACGAAACAGTTACTGACAAACCGTCCGAGGACACCACTAAAGATTGAACTGCGTTATACAGCTATAAAGGGAGTGAAAAACTACCATAAAATTGTAATTATAGGGTCAGGAAATGTGGCCACAGTACTGGGGAAAGCCCTGAAAAAGAAGGGATTTACTATTGTGCAGGTGTATGGCAGGAAGAGGGAGACTGCAAAAAAACTTTCACACCTTCTTAATTGTGCGTTTGTAACCAAGCTGTCCGATATTACCCTCAAAGCAGACCTTTATATAATTGCCGTGAAGGATGATGCCATTTCCGGCATAGCTTCCTCATTAAAGCTGAAAAGCAAGACCGTAGTGCATACATCGGGCAGCATACCGATGGATGTATTAAAAGGAGTTTCGGAATGCTATGGGGTATTATACCCCGTCCATGGCTTTAATAAAAACGAGCCTCTTAATGCCGGCATTCCGTTTTGCATTGAATCAGCAAACAGGGATGATAGGCTGAAACTGGAGAGACTTGTGAGGAAGTTAAAAGGGAAGCCTTTTAACATGAATTCGGTGCAAAGAGCCAAATTGCACCTGGCAGCGGTTTTTGCCAATAATTTTACAAACCACCTCTGGTATATTGCCGATACCATACTGTCGGATGCCCGTTTGCCGTTTAAGCTGCTTGTGTCCCTGGCAGCAGACAACCTGAATAAGCTGAAATCAAGTCATCCGGCGCAACATCAGACCGGACCTGCAATAAGGAAAGACACGGGGGTAATGAAGAAACACGAACAGATGCTCAAGAAGTATCCGGCCGAATTTGGTTCAGTGTACAAATTATTAAGCAAAAGCATTCAGGCTGTTAATAAAGACAGAAATCATAAATAAATTTAAGGCAGGAAAAGTATGGCGGTAAAGAACTTTAAAGAACGTCTTCGTAAGGTTAAGGCAATGGTATTTGATGTAGACGGGGTGCTCACAGACGGATCCCTCCTGCTCATGTCCGACGGCGAACTGGTAAGGGTAATGAATATAAGAGATGGCATAATAATGAAACTAGCCATTAAAAATGGTTTTCATATCTGCATTATAACCGGAGGCAGCAACAAGGCTGTAAAGCAACGCCTGAACAGGCTGGGTATTGAGCACGTCTACCTAAAAACGGAAGCCAAGTGGGAGGCCATGAAGGAATTTATGGCAAAGTACAGACTGAAAGCCGAGGAGATACTCTTTATGGGCGACGACTTGATTGACTATGAGGTGATGACAAAGGTCGGCGTTCCGGTATGCCCCGCCGATGCGGTTCCCGAAATAAAAAACATAAGCATCTATATCTCGTCCTTCAGAGGTGGAAAGGGATGCGTGAGAGATGTAGTTGAGCAGGTAATGAAAGTACAGGGAAAATGGCAGGTGCCGTTCAAATTTTAGTTCCTGTTTGCTGTCTTTGAACAATTACCAGCGTATCGCCCAGCTTATCATGCAGCGCCTGGCTTTGTTTAGTCCAGCCGGCCATCACATATCCTACAAGCAGGGTGAGACCTGAAATAATTTTATTGGCATATCTTCCGGATGCCCTCCAGAAAGAAAGTTTTTGTCCGTATAAATCAACAACTTTAATGCCAATAGCTAATTTACCTGGTGTAGCCTGCTGTCTGGACGATTCCCAAGTTGCAAAATAAAAGTAGGTGAACAACGATGAGAAGGTACTTATCAATGAGACTATAAGTATATCATTCAGGGGCATTACCGGTATCTGTTCACCCGCCTGAATGGCCTGCATAAGATGCTGAAAGTAATTGTTATAGGCGACAGGCATAAAGATAAACCTGATAGGTGAAAGTATTATATAAATCAGCACCATATCAAGCAGCCAGGCCACAAACCGCCTCCAGAAACCGGCATAAATAAACTGCGGGGCAGCAAATTGATAGTCGGGTTCGGTATGAACAATAACGCATTCGGCAATTAAATCATGCAGTGCCTGCTTCTTTTCTGTCCACCCTGCAAGCATGTATCCTATAAGAAAAATAGCGCCTGAAAGAATTTTACAAAAGTTTCTGGCAAAGGATCTTGGAAATGAAATTGGTGTGCCATCCATTCTTTGAACTTTAATCCTGACTGCCAGCTTACCCGGTGTGGCCTGAAAGCCTGACGATTCCCATATCGAATAATAAAGCAGGATTACTATACCCTGGCATAATGCGTAAATGGATAATTCAATGAAAATATTTTTCATTATCAGGGCATAAGCCAGTGGATCGCCTTCCTTGAAAAAGCTGCTCATTCCGGGGGGCAGCTTACTGGATAATTCAACAAAATTCCATATTGCCGAATTGCGAAGAAAAAATATGGCTACCGGCATCAGCAATATATGCAGTATCGACATGTCTATAACATACGCTGCAAACCGTCTCCAGAAACCGGCATATCTGATGGCGGGATGCGCAGGCTCCGTAATAGTTTCAGGCGTTACTATGTTTTCCATTTTCTATTTATGATTTTAATTTGAGAATACAGAACGGTTGAATTAAGGTGTAAATATAAATTATTAATTGACTTATTGAAATGACCGGCTTCAGCCAAAAGCCTCCTGCCCTATTTTGGTTTCAATACCTGATGTGCTCATTACAGCGCTTCGGCTACAATAAATGTACTGCCACCCACAAAAACAAGATCTCCCGCTTTCGCCCTTTTGCTTGCCTCCTTCAGCGCCTCTTTTACCGAAGCGTAGCAACTGCCTTTTAACCCATATCCAGCAGCCTGTTCGGCCAGCAGTGCTTCATTCAGCGCCCTCGGAATATCGGCTTTGCAAAAGTAATACCGCGCAGACTTCGGTAAAAGGGCAAGCACCCCTCCGGCATCTTTGTCGTTCACCATACCGAAAACAAAATGCAGTTGTTGGAATTTCATTCTTTTTATTTGACTCAATACCTCCCTTAAGCCTGCTTCATTATGCCCCGTATCGGCAATGGTTAAAGGTTTGCGCGACAAAATCTGCCATCTTCCGAGCAAGCCCGTTTGTTTTACAACATTCTTCATCCCATGCTTTATGGCGGCTTTGGATACCTTTTTAAGCTCCTTGCCATCAGGAAGGTTGATGCTGTTCAGTGCCTCAATGCTGGCAAGAGTTGTAGGTATGTTCTTCAGCTGGTATATACCTGTCAATTCGGATTGAAGATTTTTGATGTAAAGCCTGTTGTTCCGCAGAATGTCCATATTCAAAAGGCTGCGTCCATTCTTATCTGTGTTCGTTATGCTTACGGGGGTGTACCGGCTGTCGGCAAAGGTGATGTGCGCCTTGCATTCTTTTGCTTTCCGGATAAAAATCCCATTGGTTTCCTTATGCGTTTCTCCTATAACCACGCTGGTTTTCGGTTTGATAATCCCTGCCTTTTCGGTCGCAATTTTTGCCAGAGTGTCGCCAAGAAAAGCCACATGATCGAAACTGATATTGGTTATAACGGATAGCAGCGGCGAAATAATGTTGGTAGAATCTAAACGCCCACCCAGGCCTGTTTCTATAACTGCGATTTCACATTTCCTTTTCGCAAAAAAATAGAAGGTCATTGCGGCAGTTAATTCAAAGAATGAGCAATCGACTTTTTCAATCAGGTATTTGTATTTGTTAACAAAAAGTATTACCTCTCTTTCCGGTATTGGTTTGCCGTCAATTTTTATTCTTTCCCTGAAGTCTTTCAGATGAGGCGAAGTATGCAGCCCTACCCTCTTGTATCCTGCACTCTGGAGAATGGATGCAAGATAATGCGACACGCTTCCTTTACCATTGGTGCCGGCTATATGTATGGTTTTTATTTTATCCTGCGGGTTATCCAGCTCACGGCAGAGCGCGGTAATATTTCCTAATCCCTTTTTATACGCGGGTGCACCGGTTCTCTGGAATACAGGCAAACGATTATAGAGGTATTCAATTACCCCGCGATAGGTGTTTAGGTTGGCGGAATTCACAATTTATACGAATGGTATTTTAATACAGTTTACCAATGCCAAATATACAATGACATAGCAAACTAAGCACCGTCAAAATCAAGTAGTGGGTCAGTTTGAAACATAACCCTACGGATTAAGAATAGCTCAACAGCTAACTGACCCGCTACCCAAAATCAACAACATTGTATTAAGAATCGGTTTTTAAGATTAAATTTGCTTGCAATGAACACAATGAAAGAAAATGACACGATAGCCGCTCTGTGCACCCCTGCCGGTAAAAGCGCCCTGGCGGTAATACGTGTTTCAGGGCCTAAGGCTCTTTACATCACAGGGCTGCTTTTCCCTTCATTGAAGTTAACAAAACTAAAAACCCATACCCTTCACTTCGGACTATTGAAGGATGGCAATCAGGTGGTGGACGAGGCGGTGGTAAGTCTCTTCCGAAGCCCAAAATCATTTACAGGTGAAGATGTGGCGGAAATATCGTGCCATGGCTCGCCATATATAGTTAATAAGGTAATGGTACTGCTGCTTAAAAACGGGGCCAGGACTGCCAAACCGGGTGAATTTACCATGCGTGCATTCGCGAATGGCAAATTTAATTTGATGCAGGCTGAAGCGATTGGCGATCTGATAGCCTCTGAAACCGAAACTGCCCACACGATAGCGTTGAAGCAAATGAGAGGCGGATTTTCAGGCGACCTTAAAAATATGAGACAGAAGCTGATTGACTTTGCATCTTTACTGGAATTAGAGCTTGATTTTAGTGAGGAGGATGTGCAATTTGCAAACCGTAAAGATCTTACCGTACAACTGAAGATGATGTGTATGCAAATTGATGAGCTGCTGGAATCGTTCCGGCTTGGAAACGTATTGAAAAATGGAGTATCTGCTGTAATTGCGGGCAGGCCGAACGCCGGCAAGTCAACTTTGCTGAATGCCCTGCTTAATGAACAAAGGGCGATTGTGAGTGATATTGCCGGCACCACGCGCGACTCTATTGAATCAACGCTGGTAATTGAGGGCATTTCATTCCGCCTTACCGATACGGCAGGAATAAGGGAAACCACAGATAAGCTGGAGCAACTCGGTGTGGAAAGGACTATGCGAAATATTAAAAATGCCGATATTATTATTTACCTTTTCGATGCAAAAGCGACAACGCCAAAAGAAGCAGATGACGATATGCGCAAATTGGTTTCAGCCTTGCTGCCGGCTGGCTTAAAACCGGAAGTAAAAAGCAATTTGAATGAGGAAGCAGGCGAAGGTATTGTGCCGGTTATACCCGTTGCAAATAAAATAGACCTTCTGCCGGCCAAGCCTCTGTTAGGTGGCAAAACCATTCCAGTTTCGGCAAAAAGTGGCAAAGGGATAGAGATGCTGAAAAGAAGACTTAGTGAGACGGTGCTTAATGGAAAGCAAATTGAAGAAAATACTATCCTGACCAACTCACGACACGTGGAGGCGTTGCAGGCAGCCCTCGCATCCTTATATAAAGCGCTGGAAGGTTTAGAGACAAATAGTACAGGTGAACTTATTGCATCAGACTTACGCAGCGCCATGAACAGCATCGGTGAAATAACGGGGGAGATAACTACCGACGACCTGCTTCAGAATATTTTTGGTCGGTTTTGTATCGG
>JABEUT010000136.1 GCA_013044305.1 Bacteroidia bacterium | reverse complement strand
CTTTGATCTCATTCGTAATTATTAATAACTGATTAATATAAAGTGAATGTATAACTAATTAATCACTAGTGGCTATTGTATAAATTTATTTTGGTAAGCGAGCCGGCTTACTAATAGAAATGTTATTTTTGAATATGCAGTACTGAAAGGATTTAAGTTCAAATAGTTGATTATTATCCCACGAAGCACAGCTTAGTGGGAATAGGGGATTAGTTAAAGAATTTCTTTAACTCTTTTACAAAATCTTCGAACCCGACAATAGCATCTTTTCTTTCTTGGTCTTTAAGGTTTGCGATATATTTAGTTCATAACTATTAAAGCAAGTAATTTCGTATAAACTAAAATGCTGATGATACTGAATTAAATAAAACTTTCTATCAGTATAGCGGCTCCCTAATCATTTTAATTGCCTTCTTTCTGGAACAATGAATCTTTCTGAGAATTATGTATATTTAGAGTGTAGCGTCTTTCATCTCAACACGGTAACTTTTCCTACATAAGAGTGCTGCTGGTAATCCCATGTGGTTATTATTATTTTGCAAACATAAACGTCTTCCGGCACAAAATGTCCATCGTACTTACCATCCCAGGGAATGCCGTTGGAGTGGTATATCAGTTCTCCCCACCTGTTGAATATATACATGTTATAAGTTCGCATACACCATCCCTTGGGTTCAAAGTAATTGTTCACATCACCCTGCCCCGGGCTGAAGGCGTCGGGCACCCAGTAGTAGTCGCAGGGTTCCACATGAATGTCCACCGTACCGGTTGACCTGCATCCGTTCTCATCCACCGCCGCAACGGTGTAAACGGTACTGTGGAAAGGCTGTGCGGGAGTAAAGCCGCAGGCGGGGCAAAAAACACCGGTATCCGGGCTCCAGCGATAGGTAAAATCGCCCCAGGCTTTTATGGTAACCGTATCACCGGCGGTAATGGTGGTATCGCAGCAGGCGTTTACGCCGGAGGGCTTGAACACGCTTATGTTCCGGTAGGCAGTATCGGCGCAGCCGCAGGTGGTTATTACATAAAAGTAGGTTTTAGCGGTATCCGCGGCAATGGTAATGGAGTTGCCGGTAGAGCCTGTATTCCACTTGAAATAGCAGTCGGGTGTGTAGGATGAAGTGATGGTGGCGGTAAGGGTAACACTGTCGCCTATGCAGACCGATGGAGGTGAATTGATGACCACGTCGGGCGGGGGAGCCACCGTAATTTTTATAACCGTATCGGCTCCGCAGCCATGATTGTATTCATACAGCTTTACATCGTAAACACCGGCGGTGTTATAGGTCCAGCTTGCATTTACGCCCGAATCCTGATAAATGCCGAGGTTGTAAAAATCCCAGTAGAACTTTACGCCGTTCCCGTTAATCGGATTAGATGTGTTGGTGAACTGAACAGGCTGTCCTACACAGGCCGAATAAGCCGAAAATGAAGGTATGGGTGCGGGCCCTGCCGTGTCGTTTATCCGTATGCTAAGCGTATCGGCACATGCGGCGCCTGTAACAGGAATGGCAACAAGGCTGTATATTCCCGCGCTGTCAACCGTAACGATATGCGTTCCGTTTCCGCTTTTAATGCCGCCGGGCGGTCCCGACCATATATAGTTTGTAAAACCGGGCGGTCCGGTGAGTGTAACCGTTTTTTGTCCGCAGAATGATTTGGAGGAAGAAAGTATTTCGAGCGGTGAGCAGGTGGCATCAACATAAGCATATCCAAAGTGGCCTCCTTTGCCACAGTCGCCCGTTTCAAAAACAATGGTAACGCATTGCCCCACATATTTCTTAAGTGGCACCGAAACCACGGTCCAGTTCTTATAATAGGCTGTGTCGCCGCCTATAGAACCGTTAGGAGGGACAAATACAGGATTCCAGCCGGCAGCCTGCCCGCCCGAAGATACCACAAAATAAGTTCCGCAACTCGGTATGGTGTCGCCATTCTGGTCCAAAAGTACCACCTCGAAAAAGGGCTGCTGGTAATACGTGTGGGAGTAAGGGTTTTCCAGCACAACGGCATACTGATAGGTAAAATCGGTGCTGCCGGGTTTCACTTTAAATGTTTTTGAAAGTATCGCTACACCGTAATTCACCTGCGTGCTATCACCCAGCATAACCGAAAAAAGACCGCCGTAAGGCGATACCTGGGTTAGTGAAGGAACCAAGGCATCGGTCTGCAGGCCCGATTTTACAAAAATCTGATAATCGGGGCTGGAGTTAGGGCCTACCTGGGAATTGTAATAAGATGGGTTGGATGTAAGTACGTCGTTGGCGGCTTGTGTTACCGGCCCGGCCGGGCCGCCTGTAATGTTGGTAATATTGAAAAGATTTACACCCGGATTGTTGTTATAGCCATAGTAGGCATTCCAGCCGTCGAGTGTGCCTTGTTCAAAACCTATATTATAGCATCCGCCTGTGTCGCAAAGCCCCATTACACGGTGAGCCCTGTCTTCGCGGTAATTGTTCACCGATGAAGGGTAGGAGGCTTTGGTGAGTTCGAACTTTCCGTATAGGTCAATAATGCTTTTTTCCCCCGACTTTATCAACTGCTGCGGGCTTTTTCCGCTTTTTGCCCCTCGCATAAAAGTACCGCGCAGGGAGTCAATGCCCGCCAGCTCAAAGTAATAGAATTTCAGAAAGGCATTTTCATTCATGCGCAGTTCGTTACGCGCGCCCTGCAGGCTTTGCTCCCAGCAGTTGCCCCAGTATTCAGGGTCAGCGGTCTGGGCGGAAGAGGGAAAAGTGCATACCGCCTGCAGCAACAAGAGTAAAGCCGGCAAAATAGGCAGACGGTGATTCATTTTACTTTCAAGGTCGGAATTAATGTATCAAATATATGATTATTTATGGGTTGTTATCCCTTGGCGAAGGAAGCATTTAACCTATCCGGCGTTTAAGCAAACCAATTTAGCCCTTTCTACATAATACCCACAGCGTAGTGAATCTTTATAGCTATCAGGAACTGAAAACCATCTTTTCCCACAATGAAAGGGAATGCAGATAGGAAAGGTAACGTCTCTCTCCTTGAACAAGGAGAGAGATAATAGAGTGAGGTGCCTATTGCAGGTAAATCTACCCTTCGTCCCCTTTTTTCATAAGGAGCGCAAGCGGGAAGTCCTTCCGGCGGAACAAATAAATGTGAGTTAGCGAAACCCTAATTCTTTTTACCTTTACAGGCAATATCCGGTAATTATGTCAGATGTAATAAAGTTGTTGCCCGACCATGTTATTAACCAGATTGCAGCAGGAGAGGTGATACAGCGCCCGGCATCGGCGGTAAAGGAGTTATTGGAGAACGCCATTGACGCCGGCAGCGGCAAAATACAGCTGATAATAAAAGATGCAGGCAAAACCCTGATACAGGTTATAGACAACGGGTGCGGTATGAATAATACCGATGCCCGCCTGTGCTTCGAAAAACACGCCACCTCCAAAATTTCAAGTCTGGAGGATATTTTTTCCATCCGTACCAACGGGTTCCGCGGCGAAGCCCTTGCTTCCATCGCCGCCATAGCGCAGGTGGAACTGAAAACCCGCAGAGCCGAAGATGAAACAGGCACCCTTATTGAACTGGAGTACGGCAGGATAACGAGGCAGGAATCGTGCCAGTGGCAGCAGGGCAGCTCCTTTGCGGTAAAGAACCTCTTCTTTAATGTGCCGGCGCGCAAACACTTCCTGAAATCGGACCAGGCGGAACTGCGCCACATACTCGATGAATTTCAGAGGGTGGCGCTGGCTCATCCCGAAATTGAATTTTCCCTGATAAACCAAAACAAGGAAACCTTTCGCCTGCCCCCCGGAAACCTGAAGCAGCGCATTATGGGGCTCATCAGTAATTCGTACAGCGAAAAACTGGCTCCTGTGTCGGAAGAAACAAGCCTGCTGAAAGTGTCGGGCTACATCGGCAAACCCGAATATGCGAGAAGGGTAAGAGGCGAACAATACTTTTTTGTAAACCGCCGCTTTATCAGGAGCAACTACCTGAACCACGCCGTTACCTCGGCTTACGAGGGGCTTATTGCAAAGGAATCCTACCCTTCCTGGTTCATTTTTCTGGAAACGCCGCCCGACAAGATAGATGTGAACATACATCCCACCAAAACGGAGATTAAATTTGAAGACGAATCTGCTATCTACGCTATAGTAAAAGCCGCCGTTAAAAAGTCGCTCGGGCAGTACAACATGGCCCCCGCAATGGATTTTGACCAGGAAACCTCCATAGTAATTAATCCCATAAAGGCGGGAACACCGATTCATCCGCCCCGGATAAATTTAAACCCTGCCTACAACCCTTTCCGCGAAGACCTGAACACGGTGCGCCGCACCACTGAACATAAGCCATCGGCCAAAAGTGTAGAAGCCACCCGCGAAGTATTATCGGCGCTGAATCAGGAACTCCGGAACACACCTGCGGCCGCCCCCTCCATTCCGCCAGCCGAAAGCAAGCCGGCAACACTGCGCCAGATAAGCTGGACCGCCAACTGGAACGAACAATATCTTATTGCCCTGCGCGAAGGCAAGCTCCTGATAGTTGACCAAAGGCTTGCATGGGAACGTATTTTTTATGACGAAGCCAAAGCGGCTGTTGAAAACAAACGAAATTCGCCGGTACAGAAAGAACTGTTCCCGCATACCATTCAGTTTCCTGCCGCCGATTTCATCCTGCTGCTCGAGCTGCTGCCCGACCTCCGCTACATGGGTTTCGATATTGCCGAATTCGGTAAGCAAACCTGCATCATTTACGGTGTTCCTCCGGGGATGGATTCAGGATTGGCGCAGGGACTGCTGGAAGAAGCGCTGGAAAGCACAAGGCTCGGACAAAAAGAGGTGAAAAAGCCGGGCTCCGAAATACTCGCCAGAACCTATTCCAGAAAAATGGCCGCCCGCAAATTCAGAATATTAAAGGAAGAAGAACGTCTGGAACTGTTGGGCAGACTATTCAACTGCGCTAACCCGGTTGTAGCGCCCGAAGGCAAAAAGATAGTCGCTGAATTAACGCTCAATGATGCGGACCAATTATTAAAAAAATAGCATGAATTATTACCGCCCTCCCCGCTTTGGCCTTTTCCCTCCCGCAGTAAAGAACCTGCTGATTGCAAACGTGCTGTTCTTTATAGCCACGCTGGTATTACAGAACACTTTTCAGTTCGACCTTACCAACACCCTGGGGCTTCACTACTTTTTATCGCACGATTTCAAACCCTATCAGGGTATTACCTATATGTTCATGCACGGGGGCTTCATGCACATCTTCTTCAATATGTTCGCCCTTTGGATGTTCGGCAATATGCTCGAAAATTACTGGGGTTCCAAACGCTTTCTTCTTTTTTATTTTATCTGCGGAATCGGCGCCGCCCTCACCCAGGAGGTAACGCAGTACATTTATTTTCACGGTATAGAAAATGCCCTGAACATTTATAATGCTGCTCCCAACATGAACGACTTCAGCCTTCTGGTTCAAAAGTATTTTACCGGTTTCCAATACCCGCAGCCTGCATCCACAGGCGAATCGGTTGAAATACTCCAGAAGCTGTACCAGCTTCGTATGGATATGTCGGTAACCATTGGCGCTTCGGGAGCCATCTTTGGCGTGCTGCTTGCCTTCGGCATGCTCTTTCCCGATACCATGCTCTATGTGTTTTTCGCCATACCCATAAAGGCCAAATACTTTGTTATCATCTACGGTCTGATAGAACTCTATTCAGCTATGGCAGCCAACACATCGGATAATGTAGCCCACTTTGCACACCTCGGCGGAATGGTATTCGGTTTCTTTCTAATACAGTACTGGAAACATAAGCGAACCCTGTAAACAAAGCAACAGGCGATGAACTTGAGATGGCATTTTGAAGGGTACCCGGTAATTACAAGAATTATTGTAATAAATATAGCCGTATTCCTTGCCGCCAACCTTTATGTAAATTTTTCACCTGCCGCCGAACTGCTTAACTATGCCGGGCTTTCCTCTTCTTTGCCATACGTTTTGTATCATCCATGGACGCTGTTCACTTATATGTTCCTGCATACCGGCGTCATGCATATCCTGTTCAACATGCTCTGGCTGTACTGGATGGGGAAGCTTTTTGTGGAATACCTGGGCGAAAAGAAATTTATGTACACATATATTCTCGGCGGCATTGCCGGCGGGTTGTTCTATCTGGCAGCTGACTATGTTACCGGCGCCCCGCCCTCTATACTCATGGGCGCTTCGGCAGGCATCATGGCTGTAATGGTTGCCATAGCGGTATTATTACCCGATTATCCTATATTTTTGTTTTTGATTGGAGAGGTAAAATTAAAATGGGTTGTGTTGGGCGCATTTTTGCTATTTTCGATTGTGGATATCAGGTCGAACAGCGGCGGTAAAATTTCGCATATAGGAGGGGCAATCTATGGCTGGCTGTATATTTGGCAAAGCAGAAAAGGTAACGATTTTGCCAACATACTTAGTTCATTTTTCCATAGGTTTGCACAATTATTTTCGGGGAATAAGGCAAGGCCCGTTAAAACAAAAGCTACAGGCGGCAAAAGCAAAGCAGGCAGCGTACAGAGGCGCATTGACGATATATTGGATAAAATATCGCGTTCGGGCTACGAGAGCCTAAGCCGGGAAGAAAAAGATTTTTTATTTAAATCGGGCAGGCAGTGAAAACACTCTTTTTACATATTGGCAGGTATTTTATTATGATGGGGCATGTGTTTTCCAGACCTGAAAAATTCCGCATGTACCGCATCGAACTGTTCCACGAAATAGAAACGCTCGGCATCAATTCTCTTCCCATCATAGCAATCATTTCGCTTTTTATGGGCGCGGTAATTACCATACAGGCTGCATTCGGCTTCACCAGCCCCTGGGTGCCGCTCTATGCCGTAGGGGTTACCACCCGCGACTCCATCATCCTCGAATTTTCACCTACCATAGTCAGCCTGATACTTGCCGGCAAGGTGGGGTCGAATATAGCATCGGAGATAGGAACCATGCGCGTTACCGAACAGATTGACGCACTCGAGATAATGGGCATCAACAGCAGCTCGTACCTTGTACTTCCCAAAATCCTCGCCTGTGTAATTATCAATCCTTTCCTGATAATTATAAGCATGTTTCTCGGGGTGTTCGGCGGCTGGGTGCTGGGAATGTTTGCACACGTTATTACTTCCTACCAGTATGTATATGGTTTGCAGTTTGAATTCCGCCCGTACAATGTTACCTATGCGCTGATAAAAACGGTAGTATTTGCCTTCATCATAGCGTCGGTTTCGGCTTATCAGGGTTATTATACCCATGGCGGGGCTTTGGAAGTCGGTAAGTCGAGCACCAAAGCGGTGGTATATTGCGATATATTAATATTGCTGTTCAACTTTATACTTACACAACTGCTGCTGGCATGACAACCGGAAATTTTTTCATAACTCATAATTATTGTTTATCCTTTACCGCTGAAGTGAATGATTGAATTGGTCAATGTAAATAAGTCGTTTAATAAACGAACCATCATCAGTAATTTTTCCTGCAAATTCGAACAGGGGAAAACCAATCTGATAATAGGTGAGAGCGGTTCGGGCAAAACCGTTTTGCTAAAGTGCATCGTAGGTCTTACCGAGGTGGATTCCGGGCAGGTGATATACGACGGAAGAGATTTCATCAAAATGAATATACGGGAGAAGCAGCACATCCGTAAGGAAATGGGAATGCTCTTCCAGGGCGGCGCATTATTCGATTCCAAGACGGTGGAGGAGAATGTGGTGTTCCCCTTATCCATGTTCACCGATATGGGAGAAGAGGAAAAGGTTGAGCGCGCGAATTTTTGCCTTTCGAGAGTTAATTTGAAAAATGTAAATCATCTTTATCCCTCTGAAATAAGCGGAGGCATGAAAAAACGGGTTGCTATTGCCCGCGCCATCGCCCCGAATCCCAAATACCTGTTCTGCGATGAACCTAATTCCGGATTGGACCCTAAAACGGCTAACGTAATAGATAAGCTGATTCACGAGATAACCCTCGAATATAACATGACCACTGTTGTAATTACACACGACATGAATTCGGTGATGGAGATAGGGGAAAAGGTTTTATTCCTTTACAAATCGGAAAAATGGTGGGAGGGAACCCAAAAAACCGTTTTGAGCACCGAGAACAAAGAACTGCTCGATTTTATTTACGTATCGAAGTTCCTGAAGGAAATCAGGGAAATGGAAACGGGTAAGAAATGGGGGAGCGAGGCAAAATGAGCGGACGTTAAACGTCCTCAACGTTTACAGCATCCTTCAGGTTATAAATGCCAATGCGGGTGCGCTTCAGCGTGTCCAGGTATGCGCCCGTATTCAGCGCTCTGCCAAAATCGCGGGCTAACGAACGGATATAAGTTCCCTTGCCGCAAACCACCCTTATATGCACATCGGGCAGCTCGACACGGTTTATTTCCAGCGTCGAGATAAGTACTTTGCGCGACTGCATCTTTATATCTTTGCCGCGCCGGGCGCTTTCGTAAGCCCTTTTGCCGTCAACTTTAATGGCAGAATAGACAGGGGGAGTTTGTTCAATTTCCCCGGTGAAAGCCGCGGCAGCTTCATGGAGCATCCCGGCGGTAACATGAGTATAAGGGAAGGTTGCATCTATTTCAGTCTCTTTGTCGAATGAGGGGCGTGTGGCGCCAAGTTTTAATACTGCTTCATATTCCTTCTCCATGTCCTGGAATTCGCTTATCCTTTTGGTGTATTTGCCGGTGCAGACAATCAGCAATCCGGTAGCCAGCGGGTCGAGCGTGCCGGCATGGCCTACCTTCAGGCGCTTGCCCATTTTTTTGTAAAGCGAGCTCCGGATTTTAGCCACCGCATCGAACGAGGTCCAGCCGAGAGGTTTATTAATGAGCAAAAGCGCTCCGGCTGCCGGGTCTGTTTCCTTTCCTGCCTGCACGTTATTGTTTTCTTTCTGCAATAACCGATATCTCGACCTTTGCGCCTGCCGGAAGGTGCGACACTTCAACGGTTTCGCGGGCAGGGTAATCGGCTTTAAAGTATGAGCCATAAACTTCATTCACCTGCTTGAAATCGTTTATATCGGTCAGGTAAATGGTAGTTTTTACTACGTTATCCATTGTCAGCCCGGCTGCTGCCAGCACAGCTTTCACGTTATCCATCACCTGCGCGGCTTCGTCTTTTATATTGTCGTTCTTCATGGTTCCGCTCACAGGGTCTTTGCCGATTTGCCCCGACACAAAAACGAGGTTGCCCGTCTGCACAGCCTGGCTGTACGGACCAATAGGTGCGGGTGCGTTTTTGGTATCTATTATTTTATTAGCCGCGGTTTGTGAATGAGCGCAAAGGCTGCAACAGGCAAACACCGCCGGCAGAATGGTTTTATGGAACATGGTTGCTGTCATTACCAATTATCTATGGGTTTGTAAAACAAATATAAATATAAATCGCACCCCTTATCTGGCATACAGGCATTACCCATTCTCTTTTTTACTAAATTTGAATATTGTTATTCATTGTACTTAATCCGGCATTAAATCCATATTCAGGTTATGCACCTCGCAATTTACGGCCGTCCGTCGCCACACAATCTTTCGGAAGAGGTAAAGAACCTCTTTGCGCAGCTCGACAAGCTTAATACGCAGTACATCATTCATGAAGCCTTTTGCAGCTATTTGCGTCAGGCGGTACCGTTAAGTGCAGAAGTAAAGACCTTTAAAGATGAACTGCCAAACGATTCGGCAGATTACCTTATAAGCCTGGGCGGCGACGGCACCCTGCTCGAAACCATTCCCTTTGTGGCTCGGCAACAGGTGCCCGTTATCGGCATTAACACGGGCAAACTGGGGTTTCTTTCGTGTGTTCCGAAAGATAATTTCCTGCCTGCCATAATTGCCCTTAAAGAAAAGAAGTTCACCTTACAAAACCGTTCCCTTCTGCATCTGGAAACACCGGAAGGACTCTTTGGTAAAAACCCTTACGCATTGAATGAACTCTGCCTGCAGCGCAACGATTCTTCCACCATGATAACGATACACGCCTACCTGAACGGAAAATTGCTCAATTCTTACTGGGCCGACGGGCTTATCATTGCAACGCCCACGGGTTCCACAGCCTACTCATTGAGCTGCGGCGGGCCTATCTTGCTGCCCGATTCCACCAACTTTGTGATTACGCCCGTATCGCCTCACAACCTGAACGTGCGCCCTGTAATCATTCCCGATCATTATAAGATAAAATTGCGTGCAGAGGGCCGCAGCCCATCGTTTATTGCAACTCTCGATTCGCGCATGGAAATGATAGAATCACGGGTGGAACTGAACATCAGCAAGGCGCAGTTCGGAATAAAACTCATACAGCTTCAGGAACAAAGCTTCCTGCAAACCCTTCGAAACAAACTGCACTGGGGCAAGGATGTGCGGAACGAACCGGAGCAGCCTTGAATATTTTTATTTAAATTTGACCAAAATTAAGCCATGAAAAACCTTCTGCTTACTCTATCTTTTTTGGGGGGAATAGCCCTTAGCGGCATTGCTCAAAATTTCACCATCAACACTGCCGCCGGAAACGGCACCTACGGATATAGCGGCGACGGCGGACAGGCTACCGCAGCCGAACTATCGCATGTGCAGGGTGTGTTTGCCGATGGCAGCGGCGACCTATATATTGCCGATCAGGCCAATAACGCCATACGCATGGTGGATGTAACGGGCAAAATAACCACAGTGGCAGGTAACGGGAGCCCGGGCTACACGGGCGACGGGGCGCAGGCTACAGCCGCCGAACTGAACGGTCCTGTTGGCGTTTGCAAGGATTCCAAAGGCAATCTTTATATCTCCGATCTCAACAATCAGGTGGTGCGGGTAGTAGGCACAAACGGTGTAATACGCACCTTTGCAGGCAATGGATCTGTAGGTTACGCAGGCGACGGAGGGCAAGCCACAGATGCCGAACTGAACAATATGTCCGGCATTAGCGCCGACACAACCGGAAACATTTATATAGCCGACTACGGCAACAGCCGTATTCGCAAAGTGAACAGCGGCGATACCATTACAACAATTGCAGGAAATGGCATAGCAGGCTTTGCCGGAGACGGCGCCGCAGCCACTTCCGCCGAATTGAATTACCCTAACGGGGTTACAGCAGACGGTGCAGGCGATTTATATATTGCCGATTCGGAAAACAACAGGGTGAGAAAGGTAAACAGCGGAGGTATAATAACAACCATTGCCGGAAATGGTTTCGGAGGCTATGCAGGAGACGGGGGCAATGCCACCGCCGCAGAGCTGTTCTTTCCTGCGGCAATTTATACCGACGGCAACGGCAACGTGTATATTGCCGACGCCAATAATCAATGTATCCGAATGGTGGACATGAGCGGAAAGATAAGCATTGTTGCAGGTGATACCACCGCCGGCTACTCCGGCGACGGAGGACCGGCAACGGCTGCCGAGCTCAACTCACCCTATGGTCTGTCGGGGTATGCAGGCAGCCTCTACGTTGGAGATTTTAACAACAAAAGGGTTAGGGTAATGAAAAATGTAGCAGGCCTGGCTCCTGTCGGAAAAGGCATCAACTGCACTCTCTATCCCAACCCCTCAACCGGAATATACTACCTGCAAACCAACCTTGCGTCGGGCGGGGTAATTCAGATTTTTAATATGGCAGGACAGATGATCCGCAACCAGCAATTCATGGCCCGCAGCCAGCCGGCAATTGATTTAAGCAATGAGCAGCATGGCGCTTATATCTACAGAATATTGGATAACGGCGGAAATGATTTAATTCAAGGTAAACTGATTCTCCTTCCGAACCAATAATCAACCGGCAGAACATCCGAAATAACGGAGAATTATTGAAAAAGAATATCGATGGCGTTATTGCATTCTGGTCTTCGCCAATGGGCATAAACGAGCTTAATGAAAAGAAGAATACCGAAATTTACCCTAATCCAAATTCAGGAGAATTCACAATATCCATGCGGGGTATTCCGGGTAAGACACTACTTGAAGTTTATAATATTGCAGGACAGCTGATTTACACAACTCCTGTTATGGGCGGTACCAACAGCCCTATTGATATTGGAGACAGAGCTGCAGGAGAATACCTTTACAGGATTCTCTCGGAATCAGGGAAGTTAATTTCGAAAGGCATGTTTGTGATTTGTAAATGAATCGCATCCCTGGCATATCAAAGCCCCAAATTAATGCACCCGCTTCTTAATTAACTGCATGCCTTTAATTAGCCTGTAGCTGCATCATTTTCCGATTTTATTTTAATAAGGTACATTGGTTCTTCCGTTCTGTTTTCATTTTTGAAGTATTCTTTAAATCCGGCAAGCGCCTTTTTTAGAGCATCCTCTACGTTTATTGTCGGAACCGCCATGACGGTATTATTTATCTGAACATCAAAATTCTTTTCCTTTTTATTCATAAAGTAAGTAAATTGGAGGAACTAAGTATGATATTTAATACTAATATGTATATTTTATTCTACACTTTAATTACTGACTTGAAAATAAATTGAACAGGGATGGGATACACATTTCAGAAAATAGACGCGGAACGACAACGCGACAAAATGAGCATAACCGAATTAATGAAGAAACTTGGGTTAAGCCGCGCTACATATTATGAATGGCGGAAGAATGATGGCAACATTGCGGTAAAACACTTGTAAGCCATGGCAGGGCTCTTGCATATACCTGTAGTCGAACTGATTGAACCCTTGCAGCAATTAAATGCAGTGGAATAAAAGCTATTTCGCGATATTTTAAAAGTTATTCATGAATCGGATAGCAGCTATGGTATAAGAAGCGGCACAAACAGAACCAATAAGCATAAAAGATAATGCCTCCCTTAATCAAAGTGTAATGAATATAGGGGAGTCTTGATTCGGTGAACTGATAACAAAAAAAGCCGCCCCATTGAATAACGGGGCGGCTTTTTTATGAACTTCTTCTTTTATTGCTGAATAACCAACCTCTTGGTTATTGAAGCGTTGTCAGTAGTAAGCCTTACAAAGTAAACTCCCGATTGTAAAGCGGCACAATTAATGTTTACCAAATGGTCTCCGGCAGACATGGTGCCATAGTTATTTGAGTAAACTTGTTCGCCCAACATATTATACAACTGCACATTAACCTTTTGGTCTTGTGTAAGTGTAAAGTAGAGGCTGGTAGCCTTGCTGGTCGGGTTCGGATACAGGTCGAATGCTACTCCGTTGGTCAGATCCTGAACTCCCAAAGCAATACTGATCTGTTTTGCGGCAGATTGTAATACATACAGGTTTGGCAGCCCCAGGGTCGCAATTCCCGCATCTGCCTGAATGAACACTGTTAAATGTTCCGAGGCGGTGGAATCATACGGATATGCGGCATGGTCATAAGAAACGGGATGGTTTCTCTTCCAGCTAAGGTTAAGCGTTTGGGTAGAGCCGGGTGTGAATGAACTCAAAGCCGTACCGTTGGTGCTTGGCATTTCATCTTCCGCAACCGATGAGAACCTGGTAACGAACTGCCAGTAGTAATCAGATGTGCCTGACGGGTTGGTTCCATCCGGCGGCTGGAAGCTGCTTGGTGGGTCGTCTGAACTGTAATCCTGTGAGTAAACCACCGTATCATCCGATATAACGGCTCTTGCCTTTAAGCCCGAAGCAAATGTGCCATAGGCTGTAATTGCCACGTTGGCGTTGTACATAAGCGTGCTCGGATTGTAGGTTACGCTGTTAATTTTAATCTTGAACGGGGAACCCATGGCGTTTTCGCTTTCAACATAAGGTGTCGAAAAATCGTATGGAGCTCCCAGTGCGCCCGGGTACAGGTTCTGTCCGTCCAGCATTCCTGTCGGGGTGCCGGAAACGCTATAGAAGGTTTCATAAAAAGTACCTAAACCGGTGTTGGCTTGGTACATGTAATCCGGCGGGCCTGGGTACGGTACGTGGTAATGTATAATATTAACCTGGCTTCCCTGATTGTAACCTACCGAGTCAACATTTGGCGAAGCTAACATGCAGTAGTAGCATGATTGCCCAACAACCTCCTCGAAAAGGGCGGTACGCGGCTGCAAAGTGTCAACAGCCATGAATGTGGCTACGAGTGTGTCGGTATTTGTGTTGGCGTTAGAGCCGTTAAGCATGGTTGCCCAGTACTTCACGGTATACAATCCCGTAGCTGCCGGTGTAAAGGGAATTGAAGCGAGATTCCAGTTGGGGCTTAAGCTGGTAAGGGGTGAAAAACCGCTTATGCCTGAAATGTTTTGAGACTGTACTGCTCCTCCGTTTACGCTGTAATTCATAGTCATACTTGTGATGGCGGTGCTGCCGGAGTCAAAAGCCGTTCCGTTGAAGGTGTAGGCTGTGCCAACCTGCATGAAGGGCGACAGGGTTTGGCTTGTAACCTGCACATCATATGCCTTGGGTTGAAACACATTCAGGTTATCAATGGCAATACCCCAGCCCGGATAATGTTTGCCGTAGTTTCCATAAACAGCTGCGCTGTCATTCCAGTAACAGAAGGCAAGTTTTACGTTTGCCTGGCCTGCTGCCTTAGATGATATATCGTACGTTACTCCATTGTGCCAGCTTATATCATTTACCTGTGGCAGGGTAACTGCAGTTGTCCAGGTTACTCCTCCGTCGGTTGATATCGCAACGGTTCCAACTTCATAACCGGTGTAGTTATTGAAGTTATAATCGAATTGCAGGAAAACAGACGGGGATGCCGAGCAATTGAATGAACTTGTTTCCAAGGTATCGTAACAGTTTACACCGCTTGTGTTGTTTGGGGCGCCGCTGTAGTCAAAGTCAACGTCATCGATATAAGCGCAATAGGTGTGGGTAGGCGTGTATTGCTTCCACAGCGAACTTCCGTGTGTAGGCCATACATCATTAAACTGCCATCCGGGGTTGCCGCGGTGGTGCGAAAAATAACCGGTATCCCAGCCTACCGGCATAGCGGTCATTGATGTCTGAAAGTTCTGCGCGTACGGCAGTTGCGCCTTGGCAGCGAATACCAGACCGAGTATTACGCATGCGCTTAGTACGATTTTTTTCATGATTAGTTGGTT
>JABEUT010000135.1 GCA_013044305.1 Bacteroidia bacterium | reverse complement strand
GTTAAATTTCCTTAAATTTATTGAGATTCCTCGTTCGCCGCCTGGCGGATGAGGAATCTGATTCCTGATTCGATATAACCACCTTCAGGTTCTCTTAGGAATTGTAATTTTAGCCTTTCAATCGCATAATTTTGAATAATCTGCACAACATACAAATGCCATCCGTCGATGAGGTGCTGGTTCACCCGGTATTTGAGGCGGTTACTGCTGCGGCAGATGAATTAGATGTTGAGGCGTATGTTGTGGGGGGCTATGTGCGTGACGCCATCCTCGGCCGCCCGTGTAAGGACATTGATATCGTATCGGTAGGCAAGGGCACCGACCTCGCCCTGAATGTAGCCGAAAGGCTGGGCAACAGAAAAGTAAATGTATTTAAAAACTTTGGAACGGCACAACTGGTCTACAACGACTCGGACATAGAATTTGTGGGCGCCCGCAAGGAATCGTACCGCGCCGATTCACGAAAGCCGGTGGTGGAAGACGGAACGCTTGAAGACGACCAGAAACGGCGTGATTTCACCATCAATGCACTTGCCATCGGCCTGAATAAACAGAACAGAAACAAATTACTGGACCCTTTCAATGGCCTGTCGGATCTCGACAATAGGCTGATACGGACACCCCTCGATCCGGAGATAACATACAGCGACGACCCCCTGCGCATGATGCGCGCCATACGCTTTGCCGCCCAGCTTGATTTCAGCATCGAACAAAAATCTTTGGATGCCATCGGCAGAAACAGGGAGAGGATAAAAATAATATCGGGTGAAAGGATAGCCGAAGAACTGAATAAAATAATAACTGCCGATATACCTTCGGTCGGTTTCGGACTGCTGTTCGATACGGGGCTTCTTCAAATAATATTTCCCGAAATGGCAGCCTTGCAAGGCGTGCAAACAGTGAACGGGCAAAGCCATAAGGACAACTTTTATCACACCCTGCAGGTTGTGGATAACCTGTCGCTTAAAACCAGAGACCTGTGGCTGCGCTGGGCCGCCGTACTGCACGACATAGCCAAACCAGCCACCAAACGGTTCGACACCAAAGCAGGCTGGACTTTTCATGGCCATGAAGACCGGGGCGCAAAGATGGTGCCCCGCATATTTGCACAGCTGAAACTGCCCCTGAACGACAAAATGAAATATGTGCAGAAGCTGGTTTACCTGCACCTGCGGCCCATAGTACTGGCGCAGGAAACCGTTACAGACTCGGCGGTGCGCCGCCTGCTTATGGAAGCGGGTAACGACATAGACGACCTGATGATGCTCTGCGAAGCCGACATTACAACCAAGGATTCCGGCAAGCAAAAAAGGTATCTCCGTAATTTTCAGCTCGTGAGGCAAAAACTCAAAGAGGTGGAAGAAAAAGATCATTTGCGGAATTGGCAGCCTCCCCTGTCGGGCAAAGACATCATGGAGTGTTTCAATATAGCACCCTCGCTGCAGGTGGGTATCATAAAGGAAGCAATACGCGAAGCCATTTTGGCGGGCACAATACAGAACCGGCGCGAAGACGCGTACAGGTTCATGATTGAAAAAGGGAAAGAAATGGGGCTTGCCCCGGGCGCGGGTTCACCTGCCGCCGGCGGTGAAAAGCAAAGTCCTGCGGAACCATTAAAGGGCGAATAAATAACCATTATCTTTGGCAATTCAAAAAAGAGGGTCGTGACAAAATTTCATAAACTTACCGTATCGGAAGTCATCAGGGAAACTCCCGATTGTGTTTCAGTGGCCTTTACCGTTCCTGATGAACTCAAGAATGAATATACCTACATACAGGGGCAGCATCTCACCCTGAAGCTCCTTATTAACGGCGAAGAGGTAAGACGCTCCTACTCCATTTGCAGCAGCCCTGCAACCCCCGATCCTTTGCGGGTTGCTATAAAAAGGGTGAACAACGGCAAGGCATCGAATTATCTGAACGAGCACATTAAGGCCGGCGATACGCTTGAGGTAATGACGCCGACAGGAAATTTTCATACCGAACTGAAAAGCAGCAACCGCAAGCAATATGTGCTATTTGCCGGAGGCAGCGGTATCACGCCCATGATGTCTATTATACGCACCACGCTTCTTTCGGAACCCCAAAGCAAACTGACGCTGTTTTACGGCAATTTGAACGAAACGCAAACCATCTTCAGAAAACAATTGGACGAAATTGCAGTAAAAGAAAGCACACGGTTTAGTTTACACTATATCCTTGAGAAGCCTGAAAAGGCAGGCTTCCCGCAGGAATTTACCGGACTGATGACCAAAGATTTGGTAAAGCGGCTCTTGTTGAAACATGCCGGGGCAAACCCCGTAACCGAATATTTTATTTGCGGTCCGGGTGCCATGATGGATCAGGTGAAAGAGGCTTTGGAAGAGAATAATGTAAACCGTCATTTTATTCACATAGAATATTTTACTGCGGCAACGGAAGAGGCGAAAGAGGTGAATACATCCCAAAAGGCTGAAGCTGTCATAAGCGAGGTAACGGTTATCATGGATGGCAAAGAAACGGTCTTCAGTCTGTCTTCGGGCGGTAAAGCCATACTTGATGCGGCAATAGACGCAGGCATAGACGCTCCGTTCTCATGCAAGGGAGCAGTGTGTGCCACGTGCAAGGCAAAGCTGAAGGAAGGTAAAGTTAGCATGGACTTGAATTATGCACTTACCGACGACGAGGTGGAGGAGGGGTACATCCTTACCTGCCAGTCGCACCCGGTTTCACCGGCAGTAACAGTTGATTACGATCAGGTATAGAAGGCAAAGCTTAAATCAGAATCCGAAATGAACAAGATGATGTTGAAGATAAGTACAGGATTGAGGGAAGCGGGTATGCATCCTCAAATAATACCGGCGCTGGCCGGAGTTGTTATCAGCGTTTTTGCCGCCTGCAACGGAAGCAATGGCAGTTCGGGCTCCACAGCAGGTGCAACTGCTTCCACCGACGGAAAAACCATTTACCAGAAAACGTGTGTTGCCTGCCATAACTCCGATGGGATGGGTGCTCCGGGAATGTATCCGCCGCTTGCCAAGTCTGATTTCCTGCTTGCAGATAAGTACAGGGCCATACGGCAGCTCCTGAAGGGCTCTTCAACCCCTGTTACGGTAAACGGCACATCCTATACGGGCATGATGCCACCGCAGCCGCTAAGCGACGAGGAGGCGGCACAGGTTCTGAATTATGTTTACCACGCCTGGGGAAACAATGGCTTTACACTGAACGCCGCCGATATTAAAGCCGTAAGGGATACCCTGAAATAAGGGTAGCGGGTCAGTTTAAAATTAATTTAAAGAAAGCGTTTTAATCTTTTTGCCCCAAACCCCTAAAGGGGCAGAATAAACCATTTTACAAATTGAGCCGGGACGAATCTGAAAGATATCACTCCTATTACAGGAAAAACTATTAACTTTGCAACCCCAATATAAAACCTAAAGCAGAATAGATAAAGAGCCAAGAAATTGAAGCCAACTGATATAAAAAACCCTGAATACTTCCACAAGGTTGTTGATTGTCAGTACGCCTGCCCGGCGCACACCAACGTGCCTGAATACATCAGACTGATAGCCGAACAAAAGTATTCCGAAGCCTACATGATAAACTGGGACTCCAACGTGTTTCCCGGAGTGCTGGGCCGTACCTGCGACCGCCCCTGTGAACCGGCATGCCGGCGCGGACGCGTGGAAAAAGAGCCCGTTGCCATTTGCCGCCTTAAACGCGTGGCAGCCGATAACAAAGGCGATGTAATGAAGTACATGCCTAAAGGACCTTTTAAATCTAACGGCAAAAAGATTGCACTGGTAGGCGCCGGTCCGGCCTCGCTCACAGTGGCCCGCGACCTCGCCCCGCTTGGTTACGAAATACACCTGTTCGACGAACAAAAGAAAGGCGGAGGATTCATGCTAAGCCAGATACCCTCATTCCGCTTGCCTGAAACAGTGCTCGATGAAGAGGTGAACTACATCACCGGGTTAGGAATACATACGTTTTACAATACATATATAAAGAGTCTCAAAAAACTCCTCGCTGACGGCTACGATGCCATCTTTGTAGGCAGCGGCGCCCCGCACGGGCGCGACCTGCCCGACCTGAAAGGCAGGAAGGAAGGCGCGGCGAACATTCATATTGGAATAAACTGGCTTAAAGGAGTCGCATTTGAACATATTAAAAAAATAGGTAAAAAGGTAATTGTACTCGGCGGAGGCAATACCGCAATGGACTGCTGCCGCACTTCGCGCAGGCTGGGAGGCGAAAGCGTAAAAGTATTGGTGCGAAGCCCCTTTGCCGAAATGAAAGCCTCCCCCTGGGAAAAGGAAGACGCCATGCACGAAGATATTCCCATCCTCGACAACCACGTGCCCACTTCCTTCGTGGTGGAAAACGGCAAACTGAAAGGCATGACCTTTGAAAAGGTGAAAGCCGTGTACGATGATAAAGGCAAACGCAGCCTTGTACCTACCGGCGAACCCGAAGCATTTTACGAAGCCGACGATGTGCTCATAGCCATTGGTCAGGAAAACAGCTTTCCATGGATTGAAAGGAACATTGGCATTGATTTCGACAAATGGGGTATGCCCGCAGTAGATAACATTACCTACGGCTCCTCCAACCCGAAAGTATTCTTTGGAGGCGATGCGGCGTTTGGGCCAAAAAATATTATAACTGCTGTTGCCCAGGGCCATCAGGCCGCCATTTCCATGCACCTGTTCTGCTCCGGCATGGATATTAAAAACGACCGCCCCGCCCCGATGGTTAACCTGCACAGTATGAAAATGGGCATACATGAGTGGGGCTACGATAATCAGGTAACCAACGACCTTCGCTACGTAGTACCCCAGAACGATAAAAAGGTAACCCTGAAAGACCGCAAGAAGGAAGTGGAGCTTGGCTTCGACCTGCCCACAGGCTTCAAGGAGGCCGAACGCTGCCTGAACTGCGATGTGGAAACCGTATTTACCGAAAACAGATGTATTGAGTGCGATGCCTGCGTGGATGTATGCCCGACGGCCTGCATCACCTTTACCCAAAACGGCGAAGAGGACGATCTGCGAAGCAGGCTGAAAGCCCCTGCACTGAACAAAACCCAGGACCTGTACGTATCCGACATACTGCCCACCAAACGGGTGATGGTGAAGGATGAAGATGTGTGCCTGCACTGCGGCTTATGCGCAGAACGCTGCCCGACATCGGCTTGGGATATGCAACAATTTTTCTATAATGTTACCAAAGCCCCCGGAATATGCAAGGAAGAAATGGCGGTAAATTAAACGACCTCGTAGTGCGCTTTGCCAACGTGAACGGAACCGGTTCCGCAAGCGCAAACTACCTGTTCACCAAATCCATATTCAGAATGGGGATACCGGTAACCCCAAAGAATATTTTCCCGTCGAACATACAGGGCCTGCCCACCTGGTATGAGGTGCGCGTGAGCGAAAAAGGCTACCTCGGACGAAGAGACGGAGTGGATATAATGGTTTGCGTGAACCCCCAAAGCATGAGGAAGGACGTGGACTGCGTAAAACCCGGTGGGTACTTTATATACGACAGCACCAAAGCCCTGCACCCCGAGTTTATCCGCAAGGATATCAGCTACCTCGGCATTCCGCTCATGGAGATGTGCAATAAGGAATTCTCCGACCCGCGGCAGCGACAGCTATTCAAAAATATAATGTACGTGGGAGCCATTGCGGCCCTGCTCGATATTGAAACCGGTGTATTCAGGGAACTCTTCGAAGAACAGTTCAAGGGCAAGGAGAAACTTATTACCCCCAACCTGAAAGCGCTGAACATGGGCATAGAATATGTTCAGAAAAATTTTAAATACCCGCTCGACATACGCGTGGAACGGCGCGATCTGGTGAAGAACTCCATTATGATCGACGGCAATTCAGCCTGCGCCCTGGGAGGGGTTTACGGAGGCGCCACCGTTGTGGCATGGTACCCGATTACCCCTTCTACCGCTGTTGCAGAGGCATTCCACGGCTACGCCGAAGATTTGAGAACAGATAAGGCTACCGGCAAAAAGAACTTTGCCGTAGTACAGGCCGAAGACGAACTGGCCGCACTGGGCATGGTGTTGGGAGCATCATGGAACGGTGCCAGATCGTTTACCGCAACAAGCGGACCCGGCATTTCGCTCATGAGTGAATTTTTAGGGCTGGGATATTTTGCCGAAATACCCGCCGTGGTAATAGATGTGCAGCGCACAGGTCCATCCACAGGCATGCCTACGCGCAGCCAGCAATCGGATATACTGAAAGCAGCCTACGCTTCGCACGGCGACACAAAAAACATTTTGCTCCTGCCATCCAATCCCAAGGAATGCTTCGAGATGACGGCTGATGCACTTGATCTGGCAGAATTTTTTCAGACACCCGTATTGGTAATGACCGACCTCGACCTCGGAATGAACGACCATATGTCGGAGCCCCTTGAATGGAACGACAAACGCAAATACAACCGCGGCAAGGTATTAAACGCCGTCGACCTCGAAAAGATTGAGAGATACGGACGTTTTCTCGACCCTGATAATGACGGGGTAGGATACCGCACCATACCGGGCACCCACCCTACCAAAGGCGCCTACGTAACCCGCGGCACCTCGCACGACGAATATGCGGTATATACCGAAGAAAGCGATGCCTATGTGAAGAATATAGACAGGATACTGAAAAAATTCCATACCGCAAAAGACAAGGTACCCCAGCCACAGCTCTACCAGAAGAAAAACAATAGCGACACCGGTATAATATTTTTCGGCACCACCACTTATTCGGCGCTGGAAGCCATAGATATGATGAGGGATAAGGGTATAGTGCTGGATGCCCTTCGCCTGAAAGCCTTTCCGTTCAATAAAACGGTAACAGACTTTATAGACGCGCACAAGCGGGTATTCATAGTGGAACAAAACCGCGATGCCCAGATGCGCAGCCTGATACTTATCGAAGCCTGTTCCGACGGATCAAAACTTGTTCCCGTGCTGAATTACGACGGACTGCCCATTACAGCAGAGAATATCGTAAAGCAGGTAAGCAAAGCCATTGGAATTCCTAAATCAACCCTTAAAATAGAGAACTAGTTCAAATGTCATACTACCGTCCCGCATTCCGCCACCCGAATCTGCCTGCCAACGAGCTGGGTTATACAGTTGAACATTATGAGGGCGGATTGTCAACCCTCTGCGCCGGCTGCGGCCACGACTCCATAACTGCCGCTATAGTACAGGCTTGCTTCGAAGACAACATTGAGCCATCTAAAGTCGCCAAAATATCGGGCATAGGCTGCTCGTCGAAGACACCCGCATACTTCCTGAACAGCGCCCACGGTTTTAACTCGGTGCACGGTCGTATGCCTTCTGTGGCAACCGGCGCCAATCTTGCCAACCGCGACCTGATATACATTGGAATTTCGGGCGACGGCGATACGGCATCCATAGGAATGGGGCAATTTGTTCATTGCATACGCCGCAACTTGAATATGGTTTATATAGTGATGAACAACGGCTGTTACGGTCTAACCAAAGGACAGGATTCGGCAACAGCCGACCAGGGCTCCAAAAGCAAAGCCGGCTCGGTGAACATGTTCCATGCCATTGACCTTGCAAGCCTTGCCATAGAACTGGGCGCCACCTTCGTGGCACAAAGCTTTTCGGGAGACAAAGCGCAGCTTGTACCACTGGTGAAGGCTGCCATAAAGCACAACGGCTTTGCCTTCATCAATGTAATCTCACCCTGCGTAACCTTCAACAACAACGTGGGTTCCACCAAAAGCTACGACTACGTGCGCCAGCATGTGGAAGCCACCTCTACAATAGACTTTGTACCCCCGGCTGCCACTATTACCGCAAACTATGAACAGGGCAGCACCAAGCAGCTGAAAATGCACGACGGCACGGTAATTGCATTGCATAAACTTGAACAGGATTGGGATCCGTTTGATAAGCTGTCTGCCATGACGGCCATGCATAAAGCCACCATTAAAGGCGAACTTTTAACAGGGCTTCTCTATATGGAAGAAGAAAGCAGCGACTTGCACAGCCTACTTCAAACGAGTACCAGGCCGCTCAACGCCCTTTCGGAAGCTGAACTCTGCCCCGGTTCGAAAATACTGGAGGAGATTAACGCAGGCCTGCGCTGAACCCATCCGTTCTGCCATACCAAAAGCATTGGTGAGCCAGTCATTACTTTGTACACCTTACATTGTAAATAATAGCCTATTTTTGCAAACCTTTAAAAGATTCTAAAATAAGGAGATGGCAAAACAGGAGAACATACGCAATTTCTGCATTATAGCCCATATAGATCATGGCAAAAGCACCCTTGCCGACCGCCTGCTCGAAGTTACCAAAACCGTTACCGGAAGGCAGATGCAGGAACAGGTGCTGGATGACATGGACCTGGAACGCGAGCGAGGCATTACCATCAAGAGCCACGCCATTCAGATGAATTTTGCAACCAGAGGACAGAACTATACACTTAACCTGATAGATACGCCCGGGCACGTTGATTTTTCATACGAAGTATCACGCTCCATAGCGGCTTGCGAAGGAGCACTGCTCCTCGTTGATTCCACACAGGGCATTCAGGCGCAAACCATATCTAATTTGTATCTGGCGCTGGATAACAACCTTACTGTAATACCCGTGCTAAACAAGGTGGATATGCCCAACGCCATGATAGAAGAGGTTAAAGACCAGATGGTGGAAATAATAGGATGCAAGCGTGAAGAGATATTGCTTGCAAGCGGCAAAACAGGACAGGGGGTTCCGGAAATACTCGAAGCCATTATTGACAGAATAGCGGCGCCCAAAGGCGATTCGGCAGCACCCCTGCAGGCGCTCATCTTCGATTCGGTTTTTAACGTATTCAGAGGCATAGTAGCCTATTACAGGGTGATAAACGGGGTGATTAAAAAAGGCGACAGGGTTAAATTTGTGTCCACCGAAACAGAGTATATCGCCGAAGAGGTGGGCGTGTTGCGCTTGCAGTACGAGCCGCGAAACGAGGTACAGACAGGCGATGTAGGATATATCATTTCGGGCATTAAGGCTGCAAAGGAAGTACGCGTGGGCGATACCATTACCACCGTGGCAAACCCATGCAGTGAAAGTATAAAGGGTTTTAAGGAAGTAAAACCGATGGTTTTTGCAGGAATATACCCCGTAGACACCGACGACTATGAGGAGCTGCGCGCCTCCATGGCTAAGCTGCAACTTAATGACGCAGCACTGGTGTACGAACCGGAGTCAACCGCGGCACTCGGCTTCGGATTCCGCTGCGGCTTTTTGGGTATGCTGCACCTTGAAATAATACAGGAGAGGCTGGAAAGGGAGTTCAACATGAACGTCATCACCACCGTTCCCAACGTTTCATACAGGGCTTATGACAACAAAGGCGAGCAGCTTATCATAAACAATCCTTCGGATATGCCCGACCCAACGCGGCTCGATCATGTGGAAGAACCCTACATCAGGGCAAACATCATTACCAAAACCGATTTCATAGGCCCTATTATGTCGCTCTGCCTTGAAAAAAGAGGTACGGTTAAAAACCAACTTTACCTTACCACCGACAGGGTTGAGATGATTTTCGAAATGCCTCTCGCGGAAATCGTTTTTGACTTTTACGACCGTCTGAAAAGCATCTCCAAAGGGTATGCCTCCTTCGACTATGCACCGCTCGACTACAGGGCTTCGGAGCTTGTTAAACTTGATATTATGCTCAACGGTGAGATAGTGGATGCGCTCGCCGCACTGATACATACAGACCATGCTTATGAGTTCGGGAGGAAGATATGCGAGAAACTGAAGGAACTTATACCGCGGCAGCAATTCCAGATTGCCATACAGGCCGCCATAGGAGCCAAAATAATAGCCCGCGAGAACATTAGCGCCATTCGCAAGGATGTTACGGCCAAGTGCTACGGCGGCGACATATCGCGCAAACGCAAGCTGCTCGAAAAGCAAAAGAAAGGAAAGAAGCGCATGAAGCAGGTAGGCAACGTGGAGATACCGCAATCGGCTTTCATGGCGGTGCTTAAGCTATAGCATTACACGGTACGCTGTCTGATACCAATCTAATAACCGTAAATACAATTACAAAGGGTGCCGAGGTTTTATGTAGCGAATATTGTAGGAGTAACCTGTACGCTGCCGCCCGAAGAGTCGCGTCATTGCATAAAGGTGTTGCGCATGAAAGCAGGCGACACACTTGAACTGACCGACGGACAGGGCAATCTATTTAAGGCGGCCATAGAAGAGGCATCGGCAAACAACTGCCGCCTGGCGGTACTGGAAAGTCATAAAGAACCTCTCCCGGGTTGGGAACTGCATATAGCTGTTGCACCGACAAAGAACATTGCGCGCATAGAATGGCTGGTTGAAAAGCTGACAGAAACGGGGCTTTCGGCCTTCATTCCCTTTACGGCAGACCATTCTGAAAGGAGGATTATTAAGACAGACCGGCTGAAGAAAATATGCATAGAAGCCATGAAACAAAGCGGCCGCTTATATCAGCCTGCCGTAAATGAACTTATTTCGTTCCGGGAGGTGCTTGATTCATATAAGGACTTTAATGGACAGAAATTTATACTCCACTGCAACGGAGTTGAATTGGCAACGCTGCACAAGGCTTATACCAATGGGCGGAATGCGCTGGTTCTTATAGGGCCCGAAGGCGATTTTTCAGCGGCAGAGGTAACCAAGGCTGTCTCACAAGGCTTTATTCCCGCCACGCTCGGGGCGGTGCGCTACCGTACCGAAACAGCGGCTTTGCTTGCTGCCTGCACCCTGCATGTACTCAATCAGTGAATGCATCGGGCAGTATTTCTGTGGCAGGGATGCCGCGCCCTTATTGCTTGATAAACTTAGCAACGGACTGCCACTGCGCTGTACAGGCCCTGACGAAATAGATACCCTGATCCAGCTTTGAAATGTCCAGCTTTATGATATTGCCTGCAAAGGGAGGAATTACCTGCTCCTCCACTTCCCTTCCGGCAATATCGGTAATACATATTCGGGCATCGCTGCCTATTGCTTCGCCGAACATCAGGCTGATTGTTTTACCGGCAGGATTTGGGTATATCACCATGGTTTGGCCGCCGGCAATTATGTTCTGCACCCCGGCTGTGGAGTTGGCCAGTGTAAGGCTGTCGCAGATTTCGCAACCCCAGGCATCGGTTACGCATACCTTGTATGTGCCAGCAGTTAAGCCTTTGGCCGTATCGGTGGTTTGCCCTCCGGGAGTCCACAAATAGTTATACCCCGGCGTTCCGCCTACCACCACCGCATTCAGTTCGCCATTATTGAAAGATGGCGAAGAAGGCAGCCTGTCGGTGCTTATGGACACGATAAGTGCATTGGGCTGGGTGATGTTTGCTACAGCACTTGCCATACAGCCATTCGCATCGGTAACAGTAAAAGTATAAGAACCAGCCGATAAGCCGGTGGCAGTATTTGTAGTTTCCCCATTCGACCAGTTGTATGTATAGCCGGGTGTTCCGCCGGAAACGCTGGCAGTAGCGCTGCCTGTAGCCGCACCATTACAGTTTACGTTAACAATACTGTCTGTTGATACATTGAGAGCCGGCGGCTGTGTAATAGTAACTGATGCAGTTCCATGGCAACCGTTGGCATCTTTAACAGTAACGGTGTAACTACCGGCGGTTAATCCGGTTGCATTGCTGTTAGTGCCTCCGGCAGGGCTCCATGAAAAGGTATATGGAGCAGTTCCGTTTGTGACAGTTGCGGTAACATTACCGTTGTTGCCATTAAAACAGGAAACTTCATGATTAATTATAATACTATCGTGCATTACGGGGCAGGTAACGGATAAGGCGATGCTGTCCACAGCAAATGAAACGAGCGAAGCGGCATTATTAACAAGATAATTGTCGTCGAATGCCATGGTATCGTTATGCCAGTTAAAACCAATTTTCACGTTAGGGTTGCCATTTGCGCTCAAAGGCAGGGCAACCGAGTAGTAAGTCCACAAGCCTTGAGTATTGATGCATGTACCGGTTGGCGGCGGGCTTGCAAGTAGTGCCCATGAGGAACCGTCGAAATACCAGACCGTTGCATAATCGTCGGCGCCGGAATTACCCATGATATAATTAAAGGACAATTTTATATTCGATTTGCCTGTACAATTGATGACCGGAGACTCCAGCCTTAAATTGGTTTGGGTGGAAGGCGCGCCGCTGTAGTCGTCAATTTGCGCTCCCTGATCGGGTGTGCATGAACATAGCGGATAAATAAAAGGGGAATTGGCGGTAAAACTAACATGAGCCGTTGCAGGCGGCGAGCTACCTGCGCCGCAGGCGCCTCTGCCCTCGCCTGTTTCCATCTCGCTGAAATACCAGGCGTTGGAATCGGGTCCGTTGTAGCCCGACTGCACCACACTCCATGCCCCATTCGGACCAGAATAAGTTAAACAGCCCTGGGCGCAGTTGGTGCCGGTCCAGTTTTCAATCCAGAATTGCTGTGCGTTTGCACAAAGCCCGGCAAGAAGAAGGGCGGTAAGGAGTAAGATAGCTTTCATGGTATTCTTTATTTGAATCTATATGTAAAGATATAACATTTTTGTAAATTTCAATATAAAGGCAGCTGTACCACATTGGTCTGTTGATTGGCGGGGACGTTAAATTAGTATTTAGTAGTTAGTATTTGGTAATGAGCATTCTAATTTGTAATTATTTTTTTCATGTCAGATAAGTTTATTGCACACTTTTGCACAGTGAACGGCATTTTTCGGCCTCCCTGCCCTCCAAAGGTGGGTTCATAATTGCCTCCTTTGAGTTGCACACTTTTACACACGAAACAGGGGGTTGGTGTGTAAATCTGGCTTTCTGCCCGGTTGAAGAAAGAATACGTTGCACACTTTTGCACACTGAAAGCATATTTTTTCCCACTCCTTGTACCCCATTGCACATTGTTACACACGAAATAGGGGTACGGTGTGTAATCCTTGCTCCATGCCCACTTTGAGCGGTATAATATGGCCGTTTCTTGCCGCTGTTTGCCGCTGTTTGCCGTTTTAGGGTGTGGGGGTTGGCGGCAAGAAATATGGCATGATATTGAAAATGTGGGTGATAGCAAAAAAAAAGCGGCAAAATTGCCGGCAGGTTTGAGCGAGCAGTCCCTACCC
>JABEUT010000134.1 GCA_013044305.1 Bacteroidia bacterium | reverse complement strand
CGAATCGTATTTCCGGCGTTGTTTAGTTGTCTGTTTTTCTTCCATAGTTGCTTGCAAATTTATTCAAGTCAACTGTCCGTCAAAATCGACACACCTCACTTTTAATCTTGATGGTATTATTCAGACTGCAAATGAATTGAAGTTCACAAATGAGCTAAGGCAAATAATTCAAAAAGAACTCGATGAACCCTCCGACGAATTCACTAAATACTTTGCTAAAATAGTTTATCCATCCCATGTTACATCAAGGATTTTGGAACAATTTAAAGGTCTAGTTAAAAAAACCTTTTCTCAATATATAAATGATGAAATTAACGAAAGATTAAAGTCCGCGCTTCGCAAACAAGAGCAAGACGAAAAACAAAAAGCCATTATTGAACAACAAAATCTTGAAACAGAAAATATACCAACAGATGAGGAGATTGAACTTTATATGATAGTTAAGGCAATTTGCAGGGCAAAAGTTGAAGGAGCGAGAATTAATTACCGGGAAGCAAGGGGCCATCAATATTTTTCTATTTTACTAGATGACAGCCAAAGAACACCGATTTGCAGATTTTATTCAAATGACCATAAAAAACAGATTGGGTTGATTGATGCTGAAAAAAAGGTTGAATCTGTAGTAGATATAAACTCACTTGATGACGTTTATCGTTATTCTGAACATTTTTTGAAAGCTGTTGATTGCTATATTAAGCCAACAGCAAATATTGCTAATTAACATGAGTTCGGAATAAGATAAATCGTTAATCTATAGAAATACAGATATTTCGTTCCTACGGAACTGATTACATAAATGCCAATATTATATTACTACCGATATTTTATCCCTAGCGGGATAACTCATCGGAATTGAATTGCTCCATTAGGAGCTTAATATCGGTAGAAACTCATTCAATCAAAGAATTTTTAGTTCCATTAGGAACGAAATATTTTCATTTTTAACCAGAACTTACGATGGCCCGATTTATTCCATAATAAAAATAGACGCATTTCTTATATCCGGTAAAACCTTAATCCTGGCATCTGTCCCCCGAATGGGAAACTGTTAATTTATCCCCCTCTTTTTTGGACGTAAATGGTTCGTTTTTAAGTACAAATAGGGCTGTTGAAAACAAGTGAAAATAATCTATTCTCTTTGCTTTTATTTGTTTTACCTTTGCACCCTTTAAAGTCAAAAACCTATGCGAAACGGTGCATTGGTATTTGCCGGCATTTCAGGTTGTATTGCAGTAATGCTCGGCGCTTTGGGTGCTCACGCCCTCACTAATAAAGTTGAAGCGGGTATGCTAAACCCTAAGAGTTTGCACGCCTACGAAACGGCTGTGCACTATCAAATGATACATACCCTCGCTATTATCGCCCTGCTTGCCATTAAAGACAAATATCCGGCATATAATAAAACCGTTACTACCTTGTTCATGATTGGAATCATTCTTTTTTCGGGCTCCATCTATGCCCTGGTCGCCGGCGACCTTACAGGAGTGAATCTCAAAATTTTTGGTCCGGTTACCCCTGTTGGCGGGTTATGTTTTATAGCAGGATGGTTTATTCTGATTTTAACGGCAATAAAAAATAAAGAAATACAATGAGAACATTTAGCACGAAGACACTACGAGCACCAAGAACTACTATGGGGAATTTCCCGGTGTACCTTTGTGAACTTCGTGCCTTAGTGGTAAGACATTAATGAAATGCGGCTTCCGTATATCTTTTTCATTAACAATAGATCAAATTATTTGATTCACAAATAAATAATGAGTTATACCGAATACAAATTAAGGCTTACCAAAATTGCCGATATTTCATATACCGCAGCACTGTTAAGTTGGGACCAGGAAACGTATATGCCTGAAAAAGGAGCCGGTTTCAGGGCGCAGCAGATAGCTACCCTATCTGCCTTGGCGCACGGGCAGTCCACCAGCGCCGAACTCGGCGACATTTTGAACAGCCTGAACAAAAGCGGCAACGAACTCTCGGAAAAGGAGAAGCGTAATGTTGCAAGAAGCCTGAAAGACTATACCAAACAGAAGAAATACAGCACAGAGTTTGTAGAACGCTTGAGCCGGACCGCCTCGGAATGCTTCCAGGCATGGCAGAAGGCAAAAAAAGAAAATAATTTCTCTCTTTTTGCACCCCTGCTCGAAACCATGGTCGACCTTAAAAAACAGGAAGCCGAACTCCTCGGTTATGAAGCGCACCCCTATAACGCATTGCTCGACCAGTACGAACCGGGCGCCACGGTTGCCGCCCTCGACATTTTATTTAAAGACGTAAGGGAGCAGATGGTGGATTTTGTAAAACAGATTGCCGCCGTGCCCAAGCCCGATGACGGTTTCATGTACAGGCATTACCCTAAAGAAAAGCAATGGAACCACGGGCTGGATCTGCTTAAACAGATGCATTACGATTTTGAAGCAGGCAGGCAGGATATATCCATACACCCCTTCACTACCAGCTTCAATGCCCTCGACGTTAGGGTAACCACCAAAATACTGGAGGACAACCTGAAGAGCATGATTTGGAGTTGTATTCACGAGGGCGGACACGGGCTTTACGAGCAGGGATTGCCATCCGGAGAGTACGGCTTGCCATCGGGTGAAGCAATATCGCTTGGCATACACGAATCGCAATCGCGGCTTTGGGAGAACAACGTAGGCAGAAGTCTGCCCTATTGGAAAGCGAATTATAAGAACCTGCAAAGCCTCTATCCTGAAAACCTCGGCAAGGTAAGCCTCGAGCAATTCTACAGGGCGATGAACAGGGTTGAACCCTCTTTCATACGAATCGAGGCGGATGAACTAACCTACCATTTCCACATACTTGTAAGGTACGACGTGGAGAAGAAACTGATAGGCGGAGAGCTAAAAGTGAAGGAACTGCCCGAATACTGGAATGCCTGCTATAAAGAATATCTCGGCGTAAATGTTCCATCCGACGACAAAGGCGTGTTGCAGGATATCCACTGGTCGCATGGCAGCTTCGGCTATTTCCCTACCTATTCCCTGGGCAGCTTTTATGCAGCGCAGTTCTTCCACCGGGCTTCCCTTGAAATAAAGGGACTGGAAAATCAAATTGAACAGGGTAATCTGTTGCCGTTACTGGAATGGCTGCGGGAAAAAATACACAGGCACGGTAAGTTTTACTCTGCCGAAGAACTTTGCACTCAAGTAACCGGCGAGAAACTGAACTTTAAGTATTTTATGGATTATGCTAAGAATAAATACAGTACGATATATAATTTGAAAAAAGAGGCGGTCTGACGCGGCTATTAATTCAATCATCAACCAAAACAAATCCCTATGAAAAACATCGGTCTTAAAAACGAATCGGCATCACTTTCATCGCTTGGCTTTACGGCTCCCGAAACTATATACTGGAACCTGCCCCCTTCTAAACTGATTGAAAAAACAATCGCCCTCGGGCAAGGCTCATTCTGCGATACCGGCGCGCTGATGGTGGATACGGGAGAATTTACCGGACGCTCACCCAAAGACAAGTTCACCGTTAAGGATAAAATAACTGCCGATACCGTATGGTGGGGCGATGTGAACTATCCATTCGAACCTGAAAAATTCAAAGCCCTTCGCGAAAAAATGGCCGCCTATTCCAACGGAAGCACCCTGTATGTTCACGATTCATACGTATGCGCCGACCCTGCTTTCCGCCTTAATGTAAGGGTGATAACCGAAACACCCTGGGCCAACCTCTTTGCCAATAATCTTTTCCTTCGTCCGGCAAAAGAAGAGCTGCCAAAATTTGTTCCCGACTGGCATATCATCTGCATGCCCGGTTTTAAAGCCAATGCTAAAGAAGACGGCACCAGGCAGCATAACTTTACCATACTCAACTTCACCGAAAAACAAATACTGATAGGCGGATCGGCATATACAGGCGAAATAAAAAAGTCGGTTTTTACCCTGCTCAACTATATACTTCCGCTGGAAAAGAAGGTACTGTCTATGCACTGTTCGGCCAACGTAGGCCATGACGGCGATACAGCCATTTTCTTCGGACTATCGGGCACAGGCAAAACCACCCTTTCCGCCGACCCGGCCCGCCGGCTGATAGGCGATGATGAACATGGCTGGTCCGATAAAACCATATTCAATTTTGAAGGAGGATGCTATGCCAAGTGCGTGAACCTTTCGCAGGAGAAAGAACCGCAAATCTATAATGCCATCAGGTTCGGCGCCCTTCTCGAAAACGTAAACTGCCATGCAGGAAGCGATTGTGTGAACTACGACGATATTTCGAAAACCGAAAACACACGCGTTGCCTATCCTACCACATTCATAGAAAATGCCATGACGCCATCCTTAGGCGGTGTTCCCAAAAACATCTTCTTCCTTACCTGCGACGCATTCGGCGTGCTGCCACCCGTTTCGAAGCTTACCATACCGCAGGCTATGTACCATTTCATTTCGGGATACACTGCCAAAGTAGCCGGCACCGAAGTCGGAATTACCGAACCCCAGCTGACCTTTTCCGCCTGTTTCGGCAAAGCTTTCCTCCCCCTCCACCCCATACAATATGCAGAACTGCTCGGCGCCAAGCTGAAACAAAACAAGGTAAACGTATGGCTGGTAAATACAGGATGGAGCGGCGGCGGCTACGGAGTGGGAAGCCGTATGAAGCTTTCCTATACCCGCGCCCTGATAACGGCCGCCCTGAACGGCAGCCTAGAAAAAGAAAAATTTGACACCCTGCCTGTTTTCAACCTTCAGATACCTGTAGCCTGCCCCGGGGTTCCTGCCGAAATGCTTAACCCGCGCAATACGTGGAAGGATAAAGACGCATACGATTCCAAAATAAACCAGCTCGCATCATCCTTCATCAAAAATTTCGGGCAATATGCCGCACGGGCGGGCAAGGATATACTCGATGCGGCACCCAAGGTACTGGTGGATGCCTGAAGCTTAACAGGCCTGCAGTGGCGGAAGCCCCACAGCCTTAATTGAAATGTAACAGGCTGCCTTGGCACCCGGAGCGCACGCCGGTATCTGTTGTCAGTGCTTTTAAAAGCGGAATATTGCTTAGTTTTTCAAAAAGCGATTACCGCATTATGGTATAATTTCGGTTGTGCAATTCTGTTTCCAGCTTTTTAATAGTGCTTGATGCGAGCGACTTCCTCATGATCTCATGAATTTTTACCACTTTGTGATGAATGGGGCATGGTTTATCTGGCGAACATACCTTCATACCCAAACCGCACATTTCAAATACGTCTAAGCCGTCTATGGCCTCCATGATCTTTAACAGTGAGTTCATCTTCTCCTTATCGGTAAGATAAAAACCGCCTTTCGGACCTTTAATGGAACTTACGAGCTGGCGCTTTGACAGCTGCTGCATAATTTTGGCAAGAAAGGGCGCGGGTATTTCAAGCTTTTCGGCTATTTCTTTCAAACTAACCTTTTTGTCAATTGAGCCGCTTTGTGAAATATACAAAAGCGAGCGGATGGCGTACTGACAGGTTTTTGATAGTATATTCATTTCAATTCCGGTGTTCGAATAACAGGTCTAAATTACAAATCCTCTTGGCAACTACCTTCAAACTTATCTATACAGAACCAAAATAAACGATTCGCCATTGTTTGAATTGCTTACATCTGTCAAGTGATGAGCCGGGTAATGCAATTTGCAGGCAGGGTACATCTGTAAGAGTCTGAAATAAGGGCAATCTACTTTTTGTTCCGTTCGTTCCAGCATTGGGTTTCGGCGGCAAATTTATTGCTGTATTTCTTTGTGCAGTTCTGGTAGTCACGCATTTCTTCGCCCGACAATGCTGCGCCGCTTTGCGCCTTTTCAATTAATTCAACACAATGACATGCATCGGGGCTGTTGCCTCCGCCCCATTCATAATTGTAGAAAACGTATGCACCAATTGCCGCCAGAATAACTGCAACAAAGGCTGCAATTGATCTTTTCAGCGTCTTCTGTCCTTCGTCTGCCATAGTGTTGGTGTTTAATTTTCAGTATTTTATGTGCGCCCGTGTTTGCACGCCGTTCCTTTGCGGATCATCGTGCTTTATGCTGTGGCAAAAATATACAATAACAGGTAAACCGAATTATTTTTTATACCTGATTTTCCTCATATTTTATGCTTATATCTCATATAAAGGATATTACGGTCTTATTATCCTTAATGTGATTTTTCGCATGTTTAATGTCATCTTTCAGGCTGATGCGTATCAATTGATTGCTCTTGTGGCAGGATTAATTTTGAAGTCCAATAAAACACCAACTCAAATCATGAAAAGATCAAATTTCAAAATCATCCCCAATAAAAGGACATTGATATCCTTTTTAGCCATATCCGTAATACTTGCCGCCTTCGGCTGCTCGGGTAACGGGAACAAAGAAAATGCAGGCAGCGACAACAGCACGGCTGCCCCTGCGGCAGCTGCCACTGTTACCCTTGCCGATTCGCTCACCGACAAAGGCATAGGGCCGGTCACAGCTGTAACCCTTGCCGACGTGATAAAGGATTCGGCGGATAAAGGCGAAACCCTCTTCAAAGCTAAATGCGCCGCCTGCCATAAGCTGGATTCGCGGCTGGTTGGTCCTGCGCTGAACGGCGTTACCAAAAGAAGAACCCCGGAGTGGATAATGAACCAGATAATGAACCCCGCCGAACAGGATACCAAAGATCCGCTGGGCAACGCATTGCTTGCAAAATATATGACCCAGATGACCTTTCAGAATGTGAGCCAGGCAGATGCGAGGGATATTCTGGAATACTTCAGGTCTAACGATGCTTCAAAGTAAATAGAACTCAAATCTAAACAATCCATTCTTATGAGAACATTATCCGGTAAAGAAGTCAAAAAAACAAGAAGGGCAACGGCTATGTTATCAAAACTGTTTTTCGGAACAGTTTTAACAAGCGCCCTGATTTCGTGCAGCCAGCCTGAAAACACCAATGTGCTTGGCGAAGATGTTGCATCAAAAGTATATGTTCCGCCGGGAAAGTACGATGAATTTTATGCCTTCATGTCGGGCGGTTTCAGCGGGCAGGTGGCTGTTTACGGCCTTCCTTCAGGCAGGCTATTCCGCGTTATACCTGTATTTTCACAGGATCCGCAGGACGGTTATGGTTACAGCGAAGATTCCAAAGCCATGCTTTCAACCTCTTTTGGTTCTGTTCCCTGGGGCGACGCCCACCACCCGCAGCTGTCGCGCACCGATGGCACGCCAGACGGCAGGTGGCTCTTTATCAATGAGAACAACACCCCGCGTATTGCACGTATAAACCTGAATACCTTTACAACCTCCGAAATAATTGAAATACCGAATTCGGCAGGCAACCATTCATCGCCCTTTTGTACCGAGAACACCGAATACGTAGTGGCAGGCACACGCTTTGCCGTTCCTGTAGAAGATGGCAAAAAGGATGTGCCGATAGACAGCTATAAAGGCAACTTCAAAGGAATGCTATCCTGGATAAAGGTAGATAAGAATACCGGCAGGATGAATATAGCCTTTCAGCTCGAAATGCCGGGATTTGACTGGGATTTAAGCAGGTCAGGCAAGGGGCCCTCGGCTGACTGGTCTTTTTTCACCTGCTATAATTCTGAAGAGGCGCATACCCTGCTCGAGGTGAATGCAAGCCAGAACGATAAGGACTTTATTCTTGCAGTAAACTGGAAAAAGCTTGAGGAACTTGCCAATTCGGGCAAAGGCGAGTTAAGAAAAACTACGTATTATGATAATGTGCTGGATGAAGGTACCCATATCGCTTCTTCAAACGTTATTAACGAGGTGCGGGTGCTGCAACCTGCCGATTGCGAAGGCGCAATATACCTGATACCCTGCCCCAAATCGCCTCACGGCTGCGATGTTGACCCTACCGGTCAGTACTTTGTGGGCAACGGCAAGCTGGCCGCACAAATCACAGAGTATTCCTATGATAAAATGCAGGATGCCATAAAAAATAAGAGCTACGAAGGCGACCGCTATGGTATCCCTGTACTTAAATATGATGCCGTAGTATCGGGTGTGGTAGAAAAGCCCGGACTCGGACCCCTGCATACGGAGTTTGATGATAAAGGCTTTGCATATACCTCCATGTTCATATCATCGGAGATAGTGAAATGGAATGTGAAAAGCTGCAAGGTTGTTGACAGGATACCGGTTTACTATTCCATTGGCCATCTATTGGTACCGGGCGGCGACGGCAAACACCCCTGGGGCAAATATGTGGTGGCTTTGGACAAGATTACCAAAGACCGTTACCTGCCTACCGGCCCCGAGCTATGCCAGTCGGCTCAATTGATTGACATAAGCGGAGACAAGATGAAGATGCTGCTCGACTTCCCGACCATAGGCGAACCGCACTATGCACAAGCCATCCCGGCAGATATACTGATGAAGAACAATGTGAAGATATATAAGCTGGAAGACAATAAAAACCCTTATGCCGTTAAGTCGCCCGACTCTGCACGGATGGTGCGCAGCGGCTCGAGGGTAGATATTTATCTTGCCACCATACGTTCTCACTTTACACCCGACAACATGGAAGGGTTGAGGGAAGGCGACGATGTGTATTTTCACGTAACCAACCTTGAACAGGACTGGGACGAACCCCATGGATTCGCGGTTATAGGCAACAACAATTCGGAACTGCTGATTATGCCTGGTGAAACAAAAACGCTCTATTGGAAAGCTCCGTCTGCAGGCATATATCCCTTCTACTGCACCGATTTCTGCTCGGCATTGCACCAGGAAATGCAGGGCTATCTGCGCGTGTCGCCGGCAAGCAGTAGCGCACCGCTTAAGTGGGGCTTGAACGACCAGTGGAAGCAGGATTGATAAACAGGTAGCACAGGCGCCTCCCGCCGGCGGGAGGCGCCTTTAAAAACGAAACGCTGAAATACAGATAGCATTATGCACCACAGGATGAGCAAGCTGACAAGACGGGTAATATTAACACTGAATGTATTACTGATTCTGGCTTATTTTTTTCCGATCTGGAAAATACACCTCTTCGCACCCCAGTATCCCGAAGGACTTAACCTCGATATTAAGGTGAGAAGCATAGGCGGACAACTTGATATAATCAACGACCTGAACCATTATATCGGAATGAAGTCCATTCAGCCGAACGATATTCTTGAATTGAAATTAATGCCCTATATTCTGGGAGTTATAATTGTTTTAGGCGGACTGGTATGGAAATTCGGCAGCAATAGTTGGTTAACAGTGTGGACTTGGCTATTGGTAATAGCCGGAAGTGCGGGATTGATGGATTTCTATAAGTGGGAGTACGATTACGGGCACCACTTAGACCCTCACGCCGCCATCATTGTGCCGGGCATGACCTACCAGCCGCCTTTTTTAGGAACCAAACAACTCCTCAATTTTACCGCAACTTCCTACCCGGGCATTGGAGGTATCATACTCTTTGCCACTGCTTTGTTCGCGGCCATCAACTGGTTCTTCATCTTTGTCCCCCTGCTTAAGCGCAGGCATCATTTGAAAGTTGTACACAAAAAACTTGCTATGGCCTCCTTTCTTATTGTAACATGCTGCCTGTCGTCTTGCAGCACCTCCCCGGAGCCGCTTGTATATGCAAAGGATGTATGCGCCTATTGCAATATGCAATTGGAAGACCCCCATTTCGGCGCTGAAATAATTTCAGGTAAGGGCAAAATTTATAAGTTCGATTGCGACGAATGTATGATTCATTTCCTGAACAGCATGAATGGCAACGATTTACTAAATGGCGAGGTATTCAGTATAAACTATTACATTGCCGGTCAATTTCTCGATGCAAAAAAGTCCTTCTTCCTGAAAAGTCCCAAAATACACAGCCCCATGGGAATGAACCTGGCAAGCTTTTCCGGCAGCAGCGATGTAAAAAAAGCGCAGGCGGAATTAGGCGGCGAAATACTATTATGGGAAGATGCAGTAAATTATATAAAGTCGGCGACGCCGCAGCAGTCGGGCTCATAAACCCATACGGGCTTCTTTGTGCCGCCCTGCTTTCATTCACTATCATATTTCAGGCGGCAGGCCGTACCCTGTATGCAGGGGCCAACTCCCGCTATAAAACAATTTCGGCTGCCATAGCAGCAGCAAATACAGGCGACACCATACAGGTTCGGCAGGGAATATACAAAGAAGGCACTATTGAAATTGATAAATCTATTTATCTGGAGGGAATCAATTTCCCCATTATCGATGGAGAAGCAAAACAAAGTATCATCCTTGTTCAGGCAAACCATGTTCATATCCATGGGTTTACATTAAGCAATAGCGGCACAAGCAACCTCGACGACAGGGCTGGCATAAAAGTGCTGAAATCGGCAGATTGCAGCTTTGAAAAATGTAATTTCCGGAATACGTGTTTCGGATGCTTCCTTTTCAACTCACGGCACTGCAATATCATAAACAACAATTTTTCAGGCTCCGCTATGAACGAAATGAACAGCGGCGGCGGAATCCACCTGCTCCACTGCGACAGCTGCTTTATATCAGGGAATAATATCAGCGGCCACCGCGACGGTATTTACTTTGAGTTTGTAACCCATTCCATTATCCGCAATAATTTTTCGCACAATAATATACGTTATGGTCTGCATTTCATGTTTTCCGACAACGACAGTTATATTCAAAACATCTTTGAATCAAACTCATCGGGGGTGGCGGTAATGTACACCAAACACATCATTATGCACGGAAACGACTTCCTGAATAACTGGGGAGCCGCTTCGTACGGCTTATACCTGCGCGAAATAACAGAATGCAGCATTACCGGCAATACCTTCAAAAAAAATACGGTAGGCATCGAGATGGAAGGCACGAATAAAGCTGCTGTTACGGGCAACTCTTTTAAAGATAACGGCTGGGCGTTGAAGATCGTTTCGGACTGCGATGCCGATACCATAACAGGAAATAATTTTGAAAATAACTCCTTTGATGTAGGCGCCTATGGCGGTAACGGGCACTACTATTTCAATAAAAACTATTGGGATGATTATTCGGGCTACGACCTGAATGGCGATGGAATAGGCGACGTGCCATTTCAGCCTGTGAGCCTGTTTTCGGTTATTGTTCAGGAATGCCCCGATGCCATTGTGCTGCTCAAAAGTTTTATTGTGCAAATACTGAACACGGCCGAAAATATGATACCGGCCTTTACCCCGTCAATGGACAGAGACAATGCTCCGCTCATGAAACCCCTGACAATTAAAACCTGATGCCGCTCGAACTATATAACATACAAAAATCGTACCGGAACACGCGGGTTATCCGCAACCTCTCCGTGGCTTTTCCCGAAGGCGCCATAACGGCGCTGGTCGGACCTAACGGATCGGGCAAAACAACCCTTCTTAAAAGCATACTCGGCCTGGTAATTGCGGAAAAAGGGGAGATAAAATGGAACGGGAAATCAATTGCCGGCGACCATTTATTCCGAAAAAATATAGGTTATATGCCGCAGATGCCCGAATTTCCGGGCAACCTGAAGGTGCATGAACTTTTTAAAATGGTAAGGCAGTTGCATGCCGGTGAACAGGAAGACCCTGAAATGCTCGACATCTTTAATTACAAAGAGCTGGAAAGTAAAGCCCTCGGCACCCTTTCGGGCGGTCAGAGGCAAAAGGTAAACGCTATGCTGTGCTTCCTGTTTTCGCCTGCATTACTTATACTAGACGAACCCACATCGGCGCTCGACCCCATTTCTTCCGAGCACTTTAAGAACAAACTTGAAGCGGAAAAGAAAAAGGGTAAAACCATACTGATAACATCGCACCTCATGAACGAAATGGAACAGCTCGCCGACAAATTGCTCTATCTTCTCGACGGGAATATTGTAATAGACTCTACTGTGGAATCGTTAAAGCAATCCACGCACTCCGAAAGGCTGGGCGAGGCTTTGCTTAAAATGCTAAATAAGAATGAATAGAAACAAGGTTTTGCGTTTTGTATTATATGATGTGATAAGAAGCAGGTCTGTTATCGCTTACACCTTCTTTCTGTTCCTCATCACCTTTGCCATGTTTTATGTAAGCCACGACCAGTCGAAGGTGGTAATCAGCTTGTTTAACATCATACTGCTTGTTGTGCCACTGGTGAATATTGTGCTGGGCGCAATACACTACTACAACTCGGATAAATTTATTCAGGTGCTCCTTACGCAACCTGTAAAGCGCAGCACCATCTTCTGGGGCGAATACCTCGGCTTTTCCATATCGCTGTCGCTTTCCTTCCTTGCCGGAACCCTGCTGCCCGCTATTTTCTATGGCCTCTCCATGCAGTATCTTTACCTCATGCTTATTGGAGTGGCGCTTACATTTATTTTCGAAGCCATTGCCCTCTATATTGCCGTAAGCAATGCCGACAAGGCCCGCGGACTGTGGAAAGCTATACTGATCTGGTTTTATTTTTCTGTGGTTTACGACGGACTAGTGATGCTGGTACTCTTTCTTTTCAGCGACTATCCCCTGCAAAAAACGCTGTTGTTCCTTACCGTGCTCAACCCCATTGATATCTCACGCACGGCATTGCTTATCAAAATGGACATATCCGCATTGCTGGGAGCGACAGGCGCAGTATATCAGATGGTTTTCGGGAGCACGGCAGGCTCGGTGCTGGCGTTCGGGCTGCTCTTATGCTGGATTGCGGCACCATTGCTGCGGGCGCACCACATCTTCAGGAGAAAAGATTTTTAAACCGCCGCAAAGCTTTATCGCACCGTTTTAGCGGAGTTAACGGCCCGGTATATACCATGGCTTTATATAATGGCAAACTTTATGTTGGCGGAGAATTTGACAGTGCAGGGGGTGTTGCCGCAAAAAATATTGCAGGCAAGTTACCGGCTTCTTTCTGAAATTTTGGGGAATATTCAAATTTCACCACTTCACCCAGTTAAACCATATTTACAGGCAGGCGGTTCTTCCTCCGTCAACGGGCAGGTTAATGCCGTTGATATAGGCGGCATCGGGCGAGGCGAGAAAAGCTACTGCAGCGGCTATTTCGCTGGCAGCGGCGAAGCGCCCTGCCGGCACCTTGCCAACCATATCGGCTCTTACCTGCTCCTTGCTCCTTCCGCTTTTAAGGGCTGTGGCTGCTATAATTTCACTTATCCTGACTGTTTCGGTGGATCCGGGCAATACGTTGTTCACCGTGATACCGAAAGGCGCCAGTTCAACCGACATGGTTTTTGCCCAGTTTGCCACCGCCGCGCGTATGGTATTGGAAACTCCCAGGCCCCTGATAGGCTCCTTTACCGAGGTAGAAATGATATTGATGATGCGTCCGTAATTCTCCTTTTTCATACCCGGAGCCAAGTGCTGAACCAGTATCTGGTTGCATATCAGGTGGCGCTGAAATGCAGTGATGAACTCCTCCTCCTGTGCTTTAAGTATTTCGCCGGCCGGCGGTCCGCCCGAATTGTTCACCAAAATATGAAAACTGTTTCCTGCCGCAATATGCTTACCCAGAACATCTTTCAAACCTGCAGGCTGGTTAAAGTCGGCGCAAAGATATGTGTGCCCGCCGGCCGAAACGGGCGGCAGCTCCTCAAGGGTTTTTTTAAGCATGTCCTCATTGCGGGCCAGCAGGGTTACGCGGGCGCCCTGTTTTGCAAACAACAGTGCCGTTGCCTTGCCTATGCCCTGCGTGCTTCCGCACACAAGGGCGTTTTTGCCTCTTAGCTCTATCATTTCAGCCAATCGTTTTACTTCGGTAAATATTTATTTAGTCCCGTTATGCCAAAGCCTGCTTCAAATCACCAATCAGGTCGCCTGCATCCTCAATGCCCACGCTTAACCTGATAAGAGAATCCACCACACCGGTTTTTTCGCGCTCCTCTTTTGGTATGGATGCGTGCGTCATGGTGGCGGGGTGGCCGCAAAGCGACTCGACGCCACCCAATGATTCGGCAAGCGAAAAAACCTTCAGCTTTGAAAGCAAAGCCACGGCTCTTTCTGTCTTGTTCTCTTTCAGGGTAAATGAAACCATTCCTCCGAAATGCCTCATCTGTTTGCGGGCCACCTTGTGGTTTGAATGCTGCTCCAGCCCGGGCCAGTTTACTTTTGCCACCTCGGGATGGGTAAGGAGGTAATTTGCAACTTTTTCGGCGTTTTCGCAGTGGCGGTCCATGCGCACATGCAGTGTTTTAATTCCCCTCAATACCAAAAAGCAATCGTGAGGCGAAGGAATAGCCCCGCAGCTGTTCTGTATAAAATAGAGCTTTTCTGCCAGGGCTGGGTCCTTGCAAACCAGCGCGCCCATTACCACGTCGGAATGTCCGCCCAGATATTTTGTAGCAGAGTGCACCACAATGTGTGCGCCCAAGTTAAGCGGCTGCTGCAGGTATGGCGATGCGAAGGTATTGTCAACCACCACCCATATATTTTTTTTCTTTGCCAGAGATGCAACCGCTTCAATATCTATAATATTGAGCATGGGGTTGGTTGGCGTTTCCACCCATATCATTCTGGTTCTGTCATTGATCAGCGTTTTCACATTATCCACATCTGTCATGGGTGTAAAGTGAAACTTTATGCCATATTTGGCGAATATTTTGGTGAACATCCTGTATGTTCCTCCATACAGATCGTTTGTGGAGATTACTTCGTCGCCGGGATTAAGCAATTTTATCACGGCATCCTCGGCAGCCATGCCGCTGCCAAAGCAGAGCCCGAATTTACCGTCTTCAATAGCGGCTATATTATTTTCGAGCGCCTTGCGCGTAGGGTTATGGGTGCGCGAATATTCAAATCCCTTATGCTTTCCGGGAGCCGCCTGCACATAAGTGGAGGTTTGGTAAATGGGTGTCATGATGGCGCCGGTGGCCGTATCGGGCTCCTGACCGGCATGAATGGCTTTGGTGGCGAATTTCATAAGTTTCTGTTAAAAATAGGAAGCAAAGATAGGGTATTAGCATTTGCAATTACCAAATTCACGACCCCCGTTCCGCTCGCTCCGTATAAGGCTATTAAGTTGAGGACGTACAGGGTTATCTATATTTTTTATATGTTTGTGGTCCAAATTTAAAATTACGATATGAAAAAGCTTTCCGCATTTTTATCTGCAGGCGCCTTTGTTTTAATGTTTGGCGCTGTTCGTTCGCAAATCATCAACCCTTGCTTTGATACCTGGATACACCAGCCCGCAGGCGGGTTTTACCCGGTGGCTTACGACGACCCAAATATGGGGCCGTCAAACAATGGCTGGCTTACGCTTAACATCACTTCGTCCAGCATTTTAGGATCAAGCCCACTGTCCGTATTCAAGGATTCTGTGTCGCCTACACCCTTTTCGCCCTGCAATTACAGCGCACGCATACTTACCGTTCCGCTTACTCATTCTACCAACAGCATGATGGGCAAATACCTGCCCGACACCATCATAGGCCTGCTCGCAACAGGACAGGGGGTGCTGACACCTTCGCCAAAACTCATATTCGGCTACCCGTTCGGAACACGCATCACCCAGTTATATTTCTATTACCAGTATGCACCCGTGTCCACCGATACGGCCTCGGCAAGGATAGTACTTAGATCGCATTACGGGCATACCCTCGGGGCGGGTATTCTTACTGTTACCACCACCGTAAGTTCGTGGACCCAGGGTACGGTAAATATTGTTTATGACAGCGCCGCAGGCAAGGTAGATTCCATTGATGTGGTGTTCAGTTCCAGCAGCTGGCATAAACCCCATGCGGGCAGTCAGTTCTGGATTGATAACGTAACCACCAACCCGGCTTCGGAAAGCAACCTGTTTGTTAAAGCCAATTCGGTAAATGTATATCCGAACCCTGCCACTTCCCAAGTAAATTTCAGCATTGCTGCCAACCCCGGTAAGGAATATATGCTTGAAGTATATGATATGACAGGAAAGAAAATGAATTCCTATACGGTGCAAAATAACTTTGCAGCCATCAGCACATCGGGTTATGCCCCGGGCCTTTACCTGTACCGCTTATGCGACCGGAATGGCGAACAACTGAATATTGGAAAGTTCAGCGTGATCAGATAAAGCACCGGCGTGCAAAACTCCAAAAACAGCAAAACCTCCTCATATTTAGGAGGTTTTGTTTTTCCGGACGGGCGCCCCGCCAATGCACATATCTGTGTGCAAAAGATTCTTTTGAAAATGTTCGTGCATAACAAAATAATGCTTAGCTTTGCAGCCCTTTTGTAAAAAATCGGCAGGAGGACGTAAAAGTATTACGTGTTATTTTAAATAGGAACAATAAAAACAAATACTGTGAATACGCCAAGTTATAAAACCGCATACGTAAACAGCGATACGGCAAAAAAAGAATGGTTTCTGGTGGACGCCGAAAATCAGGTGGTAGGCCGCCTTGCAACAAAAGTAGCCATGGTACTGCGCGGCAAAACAAAGCCATCCTATTCACCCCACGTAGACTGCGGCGATAATGTGATTATCATTAATGCCGAAAAGGCCAAATTTACCGGCAACAAAACCAACGACAGGGTATATACCAGATATACCGGCTATCCGGGCGGACAAAGGTTCAGCACCCCGCGCGAAAAATTTGAAACCAACCCGACCTGGGTACTGCGTCACGCCATTAAAGGCATGTTACCCAAAAACAAGCTGGGCAGCAAGCTTCAGACCAACGTATTTATATACGCCGGCACCAGCCACCCGCACGAGGCACAGCAACCGAAAAAATTAACAATCAATAACCGATAATATCAAATAATGAGCGAAACCATTCACTGCATCGGAAGAAGGAAAACCTCGGTAGCCCGCATTTACCTTACCAAAGGCAAAGGAGAAATTACCGTAAACGACAAAAACTACCGCACCTATTTCCCGACCGGTGTTCTTCAATTCCTCGTTGAACATCCATTTAATATCATAACAGCCGAAAAGAGCCAGCACAACATAACCGCCACCATACAGGGCGGCGGAATAAAAGGGCAGGCCGAAGCCCTTCGTCTGGCAATATCGCGGGCGCTGGTGCAGATAAACCCTGAATATAAACCGCTTTTACGCGCCGCCAACCTCCTTACACGCGACCCCAGAATGGTAGAACGTAAAAAACCGGGACAGAAAAAAGCAAGAAAACGCTTCCAGTTTACAAAACGTTAAAATTATTGCCTATACTTTATTGCAGGAAATAATAATGGTAATGGTCAGTCAATAATCATTTACACTTCCAATATATAAATTTAAAAACCGGATTATGAACACTAAAAACACTGTTAAGTAACATGCCAAGAACATCGTTTGACGCACTTTTGGAAGCAGGCGCCCATTTCGGACACCTGAAAAGAAAATGGAACCCCAATATAGCGCCTTTTGTATTCGGCGAAAAGAACGGAATACACATCATTGATTTAAATAAAACGCTTGCCCAGATTGAAGAAGCCGCAAGCGCCCTGAAACAGGTAGCCAAATCGGGCAGAACAGTGCTGTTTGTAGCAACAAAAAAACAAGCCAAGAACATTATTAACGAAGCCGTAAAGGACATTAACATGCCTTGCGTAACCGAGCGCTGGACAGGCGGCATGCTCACCAACTTTGCAACCATCCGCCGGAGCGTCCGCAAAATGGCCGACATGAACAAAATGGCCGCCGACGGCTCCCTCGAAACACTGTCGAAGAAAGAAAAACTGCAAATATCGCGCCAACGCGACAAGCTCGCACACCATTTGGGCACCATTGCCAACATGACCCGGCTGCCGGCTGCCGTGTTTGTAGTGGACATCACAAAGGAACACATAGCCATTTCCGAAGCGCGCAAGCTGAATATACCCACCTTTGCCATAGTAGATACCAATTCCAACCCCAACCTCGTAGACTTTGCCATACCGGCAAACGACGATTCGTCAACATCCATAAGGATAGTAGTGGATACCATAGTGAAGGCCATAAAAGAGGGTCTCGAAGAAAGAAAAGAAGCACAGGTGCAGAACAAACTGCAACAGGATGATAAAAAAGACAACGAATCATCTATGGACGAAACCGCCGAAGCCGCACCAAGCATGGAAGCTAATGAAGATGAGGAAGATGAAAATATAGATGAAGTACGCGCAGAAAGCAAAGAATCGGAAAATGAACAGAAAGGCAAAAAGAACTTCCCGAAGAAACCATACAGAGCTACAAAATAACCGGTACGCAGCACAAATAACACGCGGCTAAGCCCTACCCGAAAAGAAGACAATGAGCACAGTAACCATTACAGCAGCAGAAGTGAACAAATTGCGCCAGCGCACCGGCGCCGGCATGATGGATTGTAAAAAAGCCCTGACCGAAGCCAACGGCGATATGGAAAAAGCCATTGACATACTCCGGGAAAAAGGCCAGAAAGTGGCCATGAACCGCAGCGACCGCCAGGCAAAGGAAGGTTCGGTGCTGGCAAAGATTTCAGCCGACGGCAAAAAAGCCACCATTACCGTGCTTAACTGCGAAACCGACTTTGTTTCGCGCAATCAGGAATTTATTGACGCCTCCGAAAAGATAGCCGAAATAGCCATCAACGGCAATTATAATTCACTCGACGAACTTAAAGCGGCCCCCTTTGGCGGAGGCTTGTCGGTGGAGCAGAAAGTAGTTGAACTGATAGGTAAAACAGGCGAAAAAATGGAACTCTCGCTATATGAATTTGTAAAAGGCGAAAAAGTATTTGCATACAACCACCCGGGCAACAGGCTGGCAAGCGTAGTGGCCTTCAGCAAGGCGGAAGCCAACAACCTGAATGAAACAGGCAAAGAAATAGCCATGCAGATAGCAGCCATGGCGCCCATAGCCGTAGATAAGAATGATGTGACCAAAGAAACAGCCGACCGCGAAATGCAGGTGGCAAAAGAGCAAGCCAGGCAGGAAGGCAAACCGGAAGAGATGCTGGAGAAGATAGCCCAGGGAAAGCTTAACAAGTTCTACAAGGAATGCACACTCCTGAACCAGGAGTATATCAAAGACTCCAAAAAAACCGTACGCCAGTTCCTGCAGGACAGCGATAAGGAACTGAAAATTACAGGCTTCAAAAGAGCCGCAATCGGTTAATTTATCTTTCAATACCATAAAGAGTGAATGATTGTTCATTCTTTTCTACCGTGTAATCTCCAATTTATAATTACCTTGCGGCTGTTTGGATTTTATTCAATCCATGAAGTATAAGCGCATCCTCCTGAAACTTAGCGGCGAGTCCCTTATGGGGAGCAGGCAGTTCGGCATTGAACAGTCGGCCGTAGAGCATTATGCAGCCGAAATAAAAAGCGCGGTGGAAGCAGGAGCCCAGGTTGCAATAGTTATAGGCGGTGGCAACATATTCAGGGGCATACAGGCAACAGCCAACGGAGTAGACAGGGTGCAGGGCGATTATATGGGTATGCTTGCCACCATCATCAACAGCATGGCCCTGCAATCGGCCCTTGAACGAATGGGAATACCAACCCGCCTGATGTCGGCAATAGAGATGAATGAAATATGCGAGCCCTTTATCAGAAGACGCGCCGTAAGGCACCTCGAAAAAGGCAGGGTGGTGATATTCGGCGCAGGTACCGGCAACCCCTATTTTACTACCGATACGGCAGCCAGCCTCCGGGCCATAGAGATTGAAGCCAACGTAATACTGAAAGGCACCCGCGTGGACGGCATTTACACCTCCGACCCCGAAAAAAATAAAAATGCCAAACGGTTCGACCGCATCAGTTTTGATAAGGCTTATAAAATGGGCTTACAGATAATGGACCTTACAGCCTTTACCCTGTGCAAGGAAAACAAATTGCCCATTATCGTTTTCAACATCAACAAAAAGGGCAACCTGAAAAGCCTTCTCAAGAATAAAAAGATAGGTACACTTGTAGATAACTGATTATTGACTGGCAACCTGCTCCGCCAGACATAGTACCATTTAAGCCCCCTTTTACGTTGATTCCGGCGCCGGTTTAAAGCAGAATGATTATCTTCGTGCTTATTTATGAGCAGATACGAAGAACTGGCAGGCGATGCCAAACTATGGGTTTTTATTGCAAACAGGCCATTATCGGATGCCGAAGCCGCGGCCATAGGCGCGGAAATGCGAGGCTTTACCGATAGCTGGCTAAGCCACGGCAGCCTGCTGAAGGCCCATTCCGAGATAAAAAATAACCTCTTTTTAATTTTTGCCGCCGATGCCCAAGGCGACTCAATGTGCGGCAGGGCAATAGATGCATCGGTGCGTTTTGTGAAAGTGCTGGAAACCAAATACGGCGTTTCCCTGCTTAACCGTAACCTGATGGCTTATACCGCTAAAGACGGCAAGGTGCAGAGCTGCCTCTTGTCCGAGCTGCATCACCTGATGGAAACAGGAGAGATAACACCTGAAACTTTAGTATTCAATAACCTGGTAAGCAATAAAAACGAGTTCGAAAAAGCTTGGACCGCACCTCTTTCAGAAAGCTGGCAATGGCGGTATGCCGAAGCTTTGCCCTCTAATTAGCCCAAAGAGGTGCTGTATTCTTAAAACCACCCTCCAAAAAAAATTCAATCTTTAGCCGCTTGACAAATAAAGTATTTCATAACGCTGACTTAAGCGGAAAAACTTTTGCAGTTACCGGCGGGGCAGGCTTTATAGGCTCCCATCTGGCCGAATACCTTGTTGTGAACGGGGCGAAAAAGGTAATCGTGCTTGATGATCTCTCCAACGGCACCGAGGAAAATCTTAAAAGTATAGCCCGTCAGAGCAATCTGGAATTTATCAAGGGGAGCATTTGTGATGCGGGT
>JABEUT010000014.1 GCA_013044305.1 Bacteroidia bacterium | reverse complement strand
GGAGAGGGCAGGGTGAGGTAGAAATGGCATCCGCCGGCTGGCGGACCACTTGCGCCAAAATCCTTTCCGCAATGAATAAAAATAAACGTAACAACCTGTATTACAAATTAATTTTCAACTTTTAACTTTTCAATAGTAACTTAATATCCCCCTCCCCCCTATATATCAAAAAATCGCCACCAACCGCCAAATAATGACGAGACAGCCAATGCTATGCCTGAAATTAGAGAAAAATATAAACCACAGAGAGAACTATGAATTATGAGTTATGAGTTTTCAACCTACCACTGACTACTTACGACCTACGACTTACGACTTATGACTTACCACTTATTATATTAATCATTATTTTAGAGCAAAAATTATGAACCTTTACCGCTCCTATAAAAACTTGCAGGACGACCTTCAAAACGGCAGTGTTAAGTGCGTTGAGGTAGTTAATTACTACCTTTCGCGAATTGAACAAAACAAGGGGCTGAACGCATTCCTCGAAGTATGGGGAGATGAGGCATTGCAGAGAGCGGAAGCCATCGACGAAAAAATAAAACAGGGAAAAGCAGGGCGCCTTGCAGGCATGGTCATTGCCATAAAAGACAATATCTGCTATAAGTATCACAAGGTTTCAGCCGCATCGAAAATACTTGAAGGATTTGTATCGTTATACAGCGCCACGGCAGTGGAACGCTTGCTTGCCGAAGATGCCATCATCATCGGTCGCACCAATTGCGACGAGTTCGCCATGGGCAGCTCCAATGAAAATTCGGCTTACGGCAAGGTTCTGAACCCTTGCGACAACACCCGCGTTCCCGGCGGCTCTTCAGGGGGTTCTGCTGTAGCAGTGGCTGCCGGCTTGTGCATGGCGGCGCTTGGCAGCGATACAGGCGGCTCTATCCGCCAGCCTGCTTCATTTTGCGGGGTGGTCGGAATAAAGCCTTCCTACGGAAGGATATCGCGTTACGGTCTTATAGCCTATGCCTCCTCATTAGACCAGATTGGAACATTTACCAACAACATACACGACTGCGCTTTGCTTCTTGAAATAATGGCAGGCAAGGACGGTTACGACAGCACCATGTCGCAAAAACCTGTTCCGGCTTTGTCTGAAGAGTTGCCTTCGGTTAATGTAAAAAAGCTAAAGGTGGCTTACCTTGAAGATTGTCTGAACCGCGAGGGACTCGACCCCGAAATAAAAAAAGGCGTGCTCAATATGGTGCAGGCTTTGAAGGATGCAGGGCATGTGGTTGAACCGGTTTCATTCCCTTTCCTCGATTACGGAGTACCCGTATATTATGTACTTACTACCGCCGAGGCCAGCTCCAATCTCTCAAGATATGCAGGCGTTAATTTCGGCTACCGCAGCCCTGCCGCAACAAATATTGAATCAACCTACAAAAAATCGCGCTCCGAAGGATTCGGAACGGAGGTTAAACGCCGCATTATGACCGGAACTTTTGTGTTGAGCGCGGGGTATTACGATGCCTATTATGCAAAAGGGCAAAAAGTAAGGCGGCTCTTTCTCGACAAAACCAATGCCATTCTTGAAAAATATGATTTGATATTATCGCCGACCACGCCGGGAACGGCATTTAAGTTTGGCCAGAATGACCTTGACCCTGTAAAGATGTATCTCGAGGATATATTTACCGTACAGGCCCCCATTACAGGGTTGCCCGCCATATCGCTGCCCCTCGGAAGGCATTCCAACGGACTGCCCTTTGGTATTCAGCTTATGGGCAGAAAGTACGATGAGCTTACCCTGCTTGCCTTCTCCAAATATTTGATGGAGGATATGAAATAAACGGCAGGTTACCGTGTTTTTTCTATGAACCTGATGCCCGCATCATCCAGTTCCTTAAGCAGAGGCGTATAAATTTCCTTAACAGTCGGTATACAAACGCCTTTCAGTTTGATAACTCCGTTCAGTATAAGTTTGGTTACAATGCCAACCGGCAGGCCTACCGTTTTTGCCATGGCGGTATGAACGGAGTCGTCGCCTTTCACCACCAGCGATGTTACCAGTTGTTGTGTTTTTGCAGGGTTGGCGGCAGTGCTGTATTCAAACTTGTGCTGCATTACAATCATATCCCTGTCATTGTCTTTCAGCTTCCACCTTTCCTCGAGCAGGGCTTGTAGAATTTGTGCGGGAGTGGCATGGTTCAGTATTACGGCCGCTTCCTCAAAAATACCGAGCCACCTGATCATATTCATTATGGTGCCTTTCAAAGGAATGTTCACATAAGCTGCAAAGCGTGCTTCCACACTTTCCTTACCCGGCGGCAGATAGGAGTCGGTGAACTGCCTGTAGGTCATTTTTCCCGAATCGGTTACAGTATAGGTATCATCGGTAAGGCCGAGCTGCACCAGTGCGTTCCATGCCTCGCAATAGCCGGGCTGGCGCAGGGTGCCCCGTATAAGGGTCGGTATGTTTTCCAGGCCGTAAATGGCACGGTAGCCGAGCGAATCGCGGTTGGCATAGCCTTCAAAATCGCCGGTGCCTTCAACGTGAACCTTTTCGGTGCGCGTAAAAAGTTTGTGGTAGGGTATATATACGTATTTGCCGTTTTCGATATAGCGTGCTGTTCCCTGCCCTGCCAGCACTACGTTGCGCGGGTTCCAGGTAAATTTATAACCCCACGGGTTATCGTTTGATTCGGGTGCCACCAGCCCGCCTGTATATGATTTAAAACTTAAAATGTTTCCGCCTGAATTCTTTATCCTGTCTATTACAGCCATTGCCGAGGCGTGGTCAATGCCCGGGTCAAGTCCCGACTCGTTCATGAGTATGATGCCTGCATTTCGTGCAGCCGCATCAAGCCCTTTCATTTCGGGCGATACATAAGATGCAGTTACCAATGACTTTTTCAGCGCCACGCATTGTTCCGCAATACGCGGGTGCAAAAAAGCCGGAAGCATGGATACTACTATGTCTGCCTTGCTTATTTCGGATCGTGTAAGCGCTTCGTTTGCAATATCGAGTGCCACGGCAACAGCGCGCGCATGACTGCCCGTTTTCTGTTTTATCAGTTCCGGAGAGGTGTCGGCAACCGTAACGCTATAATCGTATTTTACTGCTGCCGACAGCAGATAGCTTATGAGCGATGTAGCTGATCTGCCGGCGCCCAGTATGAGTATGTTTTTCATTTTACACTACACTCAAATAATTTCTCACCCTCGATAAAACCCTCTAATTTGTCGCCGATTTTTACCGGTCCGACACCGGCAGGGGTTCCGGTAAAGATAAGGTCGCCCATTTTGAGGGTAACGAACTTTGAAACATATTCTATTATCGCATCGCAGGTAAAAATCATATCCTTGGTATTACCTTGCTGAACGGTTTTGCCGTTAATATCCAGCCGGAATGATATCTCCTGTATGTTTTTATACTTTTCCATGCCCACCATCTCGCCTATGGGCGCCGACCCGTCGAATGCCTTAGCCATTTCCCAGGGCAGCCCTTTGGCTTTGCATTGCGCCTGAAGGTCGCGGGCGGTAAAATCTATTCCTACTGTAATTTCGTTGTAATAAGTATTCGCAAACCTGCGTTCAATGTTTTTACCGTTTTTGCATATACGCAGCACTATCTCGGTTTCATAATGTATTTCCTTTGCAAAGGCCGGATAAAAAAACGGTGCGCCGTTTTTTATCTGTGCGGTTTCGGGTTTCATAAAGAATACGGGTTCGGCAGGCGTTTCGGCCTTCATCTCCCTGGCGTGTTCGGAGTAGTTGCGCCCTATGCATATTATTTTCATGTTTCAAAAATAGGGAGATTTCCTTTGATTGGATGTATGAACCGCAGAAAAGAAGCAAAAATGAACCGCCGTACGATACACTTGCTACTTATCGCTAATTTTGCACCATGATAACGAAAAGGAGGTTTGTATCAGGGCTGTTGTTTGTAATGCTTGCAGGAACGCTGAACGCCGGTAAGATAAATAAGGGTTTCAAGGCATTGGCTGTGTACGACTATTTTAAAGCCATGCACATGTTCAAAAAGGCGGCGAAGCATAAAAAAAACCTCTGCCTTGCCTCTTACGGCATTAGTACCATTACTGCCCGCACGGACTACCACTACTATAATCTGGATACTGCCTACCGTTACATTCTTGCTGCGCGCAAGGCATATTTAATAGTCAAACCCAAACAAAGACTTAAATGGGTAAAGGCATATAAGGTAGATTCGGCGGCAATGAAGCGTTTGCAGGATACCATAGAGCAGAAGGCATTCGTATTATCTACGGTTGTAAATACTATTGAAGGGTACAATCATTATATCACGTACTATGCCGGCGCCTCACAGGTATCCGACGCCACCGAACTGCGCAACCTTCTGGCATTCTCCCTGGCAGGAAAAGTAAATACCTGGCAGGCATATAAAACCTTTATGGACACCTATCCAGGCTCTACAGAATACGATGAGGCAAAGAAAAGGTACGAGATACTGCTGTTTAAAACACTCACATCCGATCATACCATCGGGGCTTATACCTCATTTATTGGCAGCTACCCCGAAAGCCCTTATATCAGCAGCGCCGAAGATTCCATTTACCGCCTTGCCGTACCCCATCATTTTATAAAGGAATATTACAAGTTTATAAAGGAATATCCCTCCAACCATAATGCTGAAGCCGCCTGGCGCCGTATCTATGCCCTTTATACAACAGATGCCAAACCGGAAACCATACTACGTTTCCAACGCGACTACCCCGATTATCCTTTTACCCGCCACGCAGATACCGATCTGGCACTTGCCCTAACGCGCTTTTATCCGGCAAGGCAAAATGCCTTATGGGGATATATAGACAGTGCCGGAAGCGTACACATTCCATTCAGGTACCAATGGGCCGACTCCAACTTTTACGACGGCCTTGCCTCCGTGGCCATGAATGACAAACTTGGTTTTATTAATAAGAGAGGGGAAGTGATGATACCCTGCATTTACGACGAAGCGGAACACTTCCGCAACACCCTTACGGTGGTAAAGAAGGGCAACCTGTGCGGCATCATCTCAAACCTGAACCAATTGATAGTGCCTTTTGAATATCAGGAAATATCAAATTTCTCCGACGGCATGGCGGTAATAGAAAAGAACAATAAATACGGTTATATGAGCCGGCTCGGCGAGGAAGAAGTGCCTTGCCTGTATAAGGATGCAGGCGATTTTTCTGAAGGCATGGCCTATGTGCAGGACAGCAACGGTAAGTATGGCTTTATAAACCTTGCAGGCAAACTGGTTATACCTTGCGGTTACACCTGGGCGGGAAAATTTAAAAACGGAATAGCCAAAGTGAGTGTTGACGGGAAATTCGGCCTGACAGGCTTGCGGGGCGATACCCTGCTCAACTGCGGGTACGACAACATTGGAGATTTTAACGACAGCCTGGCGCTGGTAGTGCAAAACGGCAAAGCGGGCTATGTGAACCGAAACGGGGAATTGAAGATTCCCCTGAAATACGATTATTCGCCCGACCTGCTTCTGGAAGGGGGCTTTAAAGACGGCCTGGCCAAGGTACAGCTGAACAAAAAAAGAGGGTTTATAAACCCGTCGGGTAAAGTTACAGTTCCGTTACGCTATGCCGACCTGCAGCATTTTAGTTGCGGACTGGCAGCGGCACTCATAAATAAAAAATGGGGCTACATCAACACCAAAGGCATAATGGTTATTGCGCCTAAGTACGATGCCGCCGAACCGTTTTCCGACAGCCTGGCGCGGGTGTCGATGAAGGGCGAATCGGGATTCATTGACCTGAAGGGCAACATGGTTATTCCACTTCAAGCCGATACCCTTGGTGATTTTGTAAATGGTATAGCCGTGGTTTTCAAAAACGGCAGGTACGGGCTTATGGATAAAAAAGGAAATGAGGCAGCCCCCTGTATATGGAATGAAATGCACCCTTTGAAAAAGCTGCTCCAGGTGGAATGCAACGGTAAAATGGCGTACTACAATATGGCAACGAAAAAGTATGTATGGACGGAGGAGGGATTCGGAAAATGAAGACCGGATACATCATTCATAGACTTTATAAGGATAGGATGAAATTCAGAATTATTAATTGGTTAATCAACGCCCTGACGGAAAGTGGTGCTGACTGGAAATATGTCGGACCATTTTGCCATTTTAGCCTTGTAGGAGAAATGGGGTATCTACATATATAATTTGAATATTATTAAGTATTGCACGAACCCCAAAATCAAAATCCTCGCCATCCGAAAAATGGTATCAAAGCCGTTTAGTTCGTTAAATAGGCTCTTAGGCAAGGACATATTACAGGCGGTAAAATTAAATTTTTGCAGGGTAACTATAGTAAACCAGTTGCGGAAGCCCTGCTTTTACTGCTTCAGGATGTCAACTGCCTGTTCAACCGGAATGGGTTTATTCATGTAGCAGGCCCCCACTGTGGCCTTGTTCAGCAAGGGGTCAGCGGCGAGTTTAGCCTGCATGGCCTTTGCATCATTGATGTCGGTAAAGTGTCCGGCAATGTAATAGGTGAGTCCGCTTGCCGAATCGTAAATGGTGCGGTATCCGTCTATGGTCTTGAATTTATCCGACATATCCCGGGAAGGCGCTCCTTTCAAGGCTGCCAGCACCACATCAAAGCTAACCTTGCTTTTGTCCAGCGAACTTGTTTCATGGGTTACTTCCTCATTTAAATCCTCTTTTGGCGAATTTTCATTCGGGGCTTCTGCCTTAGGCAGCGGTATCCTTTTGCCATTCTGATATGCTTTTATGAAAAGATTCGGATATCCCAATGCGGTAAGTTTGGTTTTGTAGTCAACGGCATCCTGGTATTTAGTGAAGGAGCCTGCCGAATAGGTAAAATAGCCGTTTTCGGTTTTTACCTCCACAATGTTATCTATGTTCATAAACACTTCTCTCGGCAGCTTATGTTTGTAGGCTCCCAGCTGAACCCTGTAAACTATAGTTCCGGCATTCATGGCGGGCCCCACATTTCCGGGCGCCGGGTTATTATTGGGCTGAACGGGGTTAACAGGAGGGTTATTGCTTACGGGCACCTTGTTGGCTTCCTGGCCGGGTGGCGGATTGGCGGCAGGCACATAATCCTTGTCCTTCCGGTAAACAATTTTGGCATCGGGAAGTCCGTTCTGTACATACTGTTGCTGGCTTGCTTTCGCCTTGTCCATGTCAGTAAAGTTGCCCACAATATATGCAGTGGACGAGTCGGGCATTGCTTCCGAGGTAACGTTTGGAATACTCATCAGTTTGTCCATTACATCGGGTGGTACCCCTTTGCTGTATCGGGCCAATTGAATGGAATATACATGAGCTGAAGGCTGGGGATGCGGTTTTATCTGTGCAGGGTTGCCAATGGTATTTTCCACTATTATCTGGGCAAACTGACCTGTGCTGTCCTCATACATCTGATACTGGCGCAATATGGCAGAATCAGTCAACGTTGGAGCCTTGTCGGAAACAGGTTTAATAGTATCCTGTGCCAGTGCATCAAAGTCAACTCCGGCATAATAGGCGTCGGGGTGTGCATATCTGTCCTGTCTCTTATGTCCGTTGATGCCCGATACCTTGGTCTTACGGTTCTTTGAAAGGTCGAATCGCAGCCCGAAAGAAGTCATAAAGAACATGTCATGCTTTCTGCCTCCTGTCGAATCGCCAAGCCCGTCGATATGGTTTGTAAATGTATAATTAAGGGTAGTACCTATCATAAAGTCGGCATTGTTGCACAAATGGAACATAAAGCCCACGCCAAGAGGTATGGCGAATGTTTGGGTCTGATACTTTCCGGTGTTGCCTATGTTCAGGCTTCTCATATCGCTGGAGTAATTGTAGTTCCATTGCAGCTGGGTTGCGCTCGAAGCCATTGGCGAACTTTGCGGAAGGCTGCGTATTGACCCGTCGGACCAATAATAATAGGGTGTGCCCTGGTTATTATAGAGGCTTGTTTTGGTAAGGAATTCGAAGGATTCAACGCCTGTAAGGATATAGGGAGTAAGATTTTGTTTGGGCAGCAATTTAAAGATAAGCCGTGCGCCGCCGCCTTCAATGGAAGAAAGGAAATTCCAGTTCATGTCGGAGGAGCGGGTGTTTACGCAAAGCTGCCCGAAGAGTGCGTACAGGTTGAATTCCATTACCGGGTTCAGTTTTTGTGAATACTGAAGGTCGTACCCTATACGGCTTGTCATGGGGTTCTGCACCTTGCTGACAGGGGCGTTAACGTTGCCGAAATAAGAAAGCAGCCCGGTGCCTATTCCGAGCAGGGGCTGCAATACAAAATCCTTATTAACGGGTACAAAATCGCTTTTATTGGAGGTGTCCTTTTTTGCAGTACTGTCCTTTTTTACGTGAAGGGCGGCGTATCTTTTGATGGCTGATGAGCCTGCTCCCTTGCCTTGTGAAACCGGGGAAGCAATGGTCCGCAATGGAAATAAAAACAGAAGAGGTAAATATATGTACCTGAATATGCCTGGCATAGTTTTCTATATCATGACGAAGCAATTTTAGCCTTTACGGTAAATTTGCAAAAAGGTTACTGCAACAATTTTTGCAAACAGAGGGCTTTTTTTAATTCTTCCATCTGTTAGCAGACCAAAAATAGTAAATTTACTTATACCACTGCTGGTGGGTTATCATAAGGGCTTCCTGCACCGTAATACGCTGTCCGTTGCTGTAGGCTACAACAAAAGGGCCTTCTACGCCTTTGCCTCGTATGTCTTCTCGGTGGTCGCGCACGCTTTTATATTCATTGAAATGACCAACGGTATATTTGGTGAAGCCACCGAGCATCTCTTCGTTTATCTGTTCAGATATGCTGTATTTGTTGCTTAAATAGGATGCTTTTACCGGGTGGTGCAGCGCCATGATCTGAACCCTGTATTTCACGTTTCCCTGTGCTCCGGTAATTCCGGGGGTAACAGCCTGTGCCGGCCGGCTGGCTGGCATAGGGGCTGCTTGTTTAGCTGTGTCGGCAGGGGTGGCTGCAGCGGCTACTACCGGGGGGCTTGGCGGCACGGGAGGCGGTGCCTGTGTTACGGCAGGGGTTGGGGCCGGCGCTGCTGCAACAGGCGGAGCCG
>JABEUT010000133.1 GCA_013044305.1 Bacteroidia bacterium | reverse complement strand
TAATAGCGCATTTGCATTATTATTGACAACACAATCTATGTCAGCTTGTTCTGCCGGGATAGTTATGATAATTCGCGCAATACGGGAAAAGAAACAGGGCGCATGGATTTTAGCTACAGGTTTTTTTATTTTTCTTGGTTTATTGATTTTGGCCTTGTTATACGTTACTATCAAAAGCCTTTTTTTATATGATTCAAATGGTGGATTTAATGGGGGAGGATTGTTTGCATTAATAGCTTTTATCTGGGTGTTCAGTATTCCCGGCTCTATGTCAGTGTACCTCGCTAATGATTTTGCCCGAACCAGCAAAAAACTTGAACTGGAACTGGTTCATGTAAAGCAATTAGGCGAACAGAATGTGCAAAAGGAGATTGAAAAACAAGAAATCATAAAAGGGCAGAAGCAGGAACTCGAAACCAAGGTACGGGAGGCTACAGCCGAAATTATGGAGCAAAAGAATGAACTGGCTGAAAAAAACAGGGATATATCAGATAGCATCAACTATGCACAACGCATACAAACAGCTATTTTGCCTGATAATACCCTGCTTGATCAGGCTTTAGGAGAATACCTTGTACTTTTCAGGCCAAAGGATGTTGTTTCGGGCGACTTTTTCTGGTGCCATAAGATTAATGATAAAGTGATATTTGCAGTTGCCGATTGCACAGGACATGGAGTACCTGGCGCCTTTATGAGCATGATAGGCATAAGCCTTTTCAATGAAATTGTTCTGGGAAAGGGCATAACCGAAGCTAATGCCATCCTTGACGAACTGCGTCGCAAACTATCGGTTACATTGCAGCAAAATACGGAGCACCCTTCTAACCGCGATGGCATGGATATTGCATTATGCGTTTGGAACAGGGAAGACAATGTGCTTCAATTTGCCGGCGCCAACAACAGCCTGTACCTCCTAAGTGAAAATATTGCAGAAAATGGCAGTGTTCAGGAAACAGACAGGGTAAAGCTGCATAACCGGCATCTGCTCCAAATACTGCCCGATAAGCAGCCAATCGGTTATCAGGAAGACAAGATGAACAACCCATTTACAAAGAGCATAATACAACTGCGCCCCGGCGATACCATATTCATTTCTTCCGACGGTTTTACCGACCAGTTTGGCGGCCAGAAGAATAAAAAATTTACCTCCGGTAGATTCAGGTCTCTGCTTGCCTCACTAATGGACAAGTCCATACGGGAGCAAAAAATGATTCTGGAGCAAACGCTGGATGAATGGAAAAAAGGGGATGTGCAAACCGATGATATTTGCGTGGTTGGAGTAAAGATTACTTAGCTTATCGCAGCGTAAAGTATGTAACCCGTCTGATGTTAATAATGTGCCGCAGATTTTAATTTGGCAGTCATTTGGCTTAAACATTAAAACCTGATTAAGAGGGTAGATTACATAAAATCCTATCTTTGGCTAAAATAAATCATTTATATGAAAAAGATTGCCATATTTTTATTCTTATTCAGTGCAGCATGTCAGCTTTATGCCCAAACAGCCGATGACATAGCAAATAAAAGTCTGGACGCTATTGGAGGCAAGGATAAACTCCTCGCAATTAAAAATTTGTATATGGAAGGCGATATTGATGCCAACGGTCAGCAAATACAGATTAAAAACTGGTGGGTGTGTAATAAGGCCATGCGCACTCAATATACTCTGATGGGAATGACCGGTTATTCCATTGTTACAAAAGATTCGGGCTGGAATTATAATCCGTTCAACGGGCAGAAACAGGCGGAGCCCATGACTGCCGATATGGTTAAAACATTGCAGGTGGAGCTGGATATACAAAGCCCCCTGCTTGATTATAAAACCAAAGGGTATAAACTGGCATACAAAGGCAAGGATGACATGGATGGTTCCGATGTATATAAACTTGAACTGGTGGTGAACGACAGTGAGATTATAACTTATTTCATTGATCCGGCCAGTTATTTCATTTTACGACAAAAGACAAAGTCGAAAGTTAACGGCAAAGAAGAAAATGCACAGGAAGATTTTTCCAACTACCAGAAATCTCCCGACGGTTACGTATTCCCTATGAATGTGAATAGCGAAGGGGGAGAAGTAAAATTTACTGTAATAAAGGTGAATACCGATATTGATTCAGGCCTGTTCAAACCGAAAAACTAATATGGCATACGACCTAATTAAAATATTATGAATGTAAAATCCTTAAACATGAATTTAAAATCTGTTTATCGGAACTTTTTCTATGTTTCACTTTCTCTGATATCAGCTTTTATACCCCGTGTGTCATTGCATGCGCAGGATAATCCTACCTCCAATACATTCAGCGCCATGGAAGTGCGCTGGCTTGGCCCGGCAACAACCAGCGGCCGCATCACCTCCATAGCGGGTAATGAGCAGGATCCTAAGATAGTATTCGTAGGCACTGCCGGAGGCGGTGTTTGGAAAACAACCAATGCAGGCGCCTCATTTAAGCCGGTATTCAAAAAGCATTGCCAAAGCATTGGCGCCATTGCCATTGACCCCGGGAACAGAGATGTAATATATGTGGGAACAGGCGAAAGCAATATGCGTAACACGGTAAGTTATGGCGACGGTATATATAAAAGCACGGATGGAGGCGAGAATTGGGACAGGACCGGCTTGGACAGCACCGAGCATATCAGCAAGATAGTTATAGATCCCAAAAATACCAACACCTTATACGTTGCCGTCCCCGGCGCTCTCTGGAGCGACAGCAAAAGCCGCGGGCTTTATAAATCAACCGACGGAGGAGCTACCTGGCAGAAAATATTGTATATAGATGAAAAAACAGGCTGTGCCGATATAGTCATGAACCCTAAAAATCCCGACGAGCTGCTTGCAACCATGTGGCAATTCAGGCGCCATGCATGGTCGTTCAGCAGCGGAGGCCCTGGAAGCGGGATGTATAAGACAACAAACGGAGGTAAGAGCTGGAGGAAGATTCCAAACCTCAATTTTGCCGATACCGTATCGAAAAGCGGCAGCCGGGCATGGAGTAAAAACGACAGCACCCTCGGCAGGATAGCCCTTGCACTTTCGACATCAGAACCGAACCACATTCTTGCTATAGTTGAAGCCAAGACCACAAAACTGTTTGTAAGCCGCGATGGAGGTGAAACATGGAAGAAGCAGGCTGCCACCGCCAATGTGGAATGCCGTCCGTTTTATTTCAGCACAATAGCTTTCGACCCTAAAGACGATAAACGGGTCTATCGCCCTGCCCTCGGACTTTCTATTAGCGACGACGGCGGCGGTTCGTTCACCGACGCAAGCAACGATGGAGGGTGGGTACACAGCGACCAACATGCAATTTGGATAAACCCTGAATATACAAATCAGGTATGGCTCGGAACCGACGGCGGTGTTTATTTGAGCAACGACAAAGGAATGACCTTTACCTTTATTCAGGATTTGCCGGTGGCTCAATTTTACCACGTGCAAACTGATAATGCCGAGCCCTATAATGTATATGGCGGTTTGCAGGATAATGGCTCGTGGATGGCGCCGTCGGAAGGCTATGGCGGTGTTAGCAACGGCGATTGGCGCGGATATTTTGGCGGCGACGGTTTCTGGGCGCAACCCGATCCCAATGAGCCTGGAATAGTATATGCCGAAGCCCAGGGAGGAGAAGCGGGCAGGGTGAACCTGAAAACAGGGCTAAGCGTGAACATACAGCCGGAGATTACAAAAAATGAACAGGAGGATAAACTTCGCTGGAACTGGAATACACCGATATACATAGGGGCGGCAAACAATCATAACCTGTATATGGGCGCACAATACTTATACAAATCAACCAACCAGGGGCAGGACTGGCAACGTATTTCACCCGATCTCACTACCAACGATAAAAGCAAGCTTAAACAGGAGCAATCAGGCGGCTTGAGCGCCGATAACACGGCCGCAGAGAATTATTGCACCATTTTTACAGTGGCTGAAAGCCCGCTGGACGAAAATTACATCTTCGCCGGAACCGATGACGGAAATTTACAGATTACCACAAATGGCGGTAAAACATGGGCAAATGTTGCCAAAAATTACCTTGCCTGCGGCATTCCGGACCAACCATATATTAGCAGCATTGAACCGTCAAGGTTTGATAAAAATACCCTGTATGCTACCTTCGATGCCCATGCCAGCGGCAATTTTAACACATATCTGGCCAAATCGACCGATTTGGGGAAAACATGGAAAAGAATTACCAGCCCGGAGTTTACCGGGTTTGCACATAAAATAAAGGAAGACATAGTAAACCGGAATCTGCTTTTTCTTGGAACGGAACGCGGCTTGTTTTGTAGCCTCGACGGAGGTAATCACTGGTTCCGCATGAAAAGCCATATACCAGATTATACCATGGTGGACGACATTACCATACAGCCAAAAACCAACGACCTTGTATTGGCTACATACGGACTGGGAATAATGATAATAGACGACATTACCCCCATAAGAAGCATGACCACAGATATTTTCAATAAAGATGTTTACCTCTATCCCATGAAACCTGTTAAGCTGACTTTTGGAAATTATGAAGGATGGAAGGAACATGACGGATATGTTGCAGGCAATTCTCCTGAAATAGCGCCAATCGAATACTACCTGAAAAACAGGTTGATGACCGGAGACATTTCAATCAAAATTTTAGATGATTCCGGTAAGCTGATAAGGGATATTCCGGAAGCCACCAACCGTAAAGGATTGAACAAGGTTACCTGGGACCTTCGCATGACACCGCCAAAAACAGCCCAGGGCGGCAGCAAGCCGGACTTTGGCGGATTAACAGCTCCAATGGTTTTGCCGGGCAAGTACAAGGTAGTATTGAATGTAGCAGGTAAAGAGTATAGTGAAACCATTACGCTTATTAACGATGATAAGGGTAAAATGACCCTTGCAGACCGTAAAGCCCAATACGATGCAGCCATGAAATGTTACAGGATGCATGAGGCGCTTGCTGTACTTGCAGATACAGTTAACCGTACCATAGCTAACGTAAAAGCGGCTTTATTGCTAAACCCCGGAGATAAAAAACTAAATGCATTCCTTGACAGCCTGCAATCATTTAAAGGAACCCTTATGCCCACCAAAACTGTTACCTGGATGGTTGATGAAATCAGGCTGCGTGAAAAAATATCGCAAACATATTCCAATATATGCAGTCAGGAGGCTGCCCCAAACAATTTGCAGCTCGAAAACATTGATTACCTGCAGGGAGAACTGGACAAGTCTGTTAAGAAGGGAAATAAATTATTGTCGGAGTATCAAACCAAGTGGAAGAAGAAATCGTTCAAGGGATGAGCCTGTAAGCCGGTTTCATCCGATTATTCCTGCATAACTTCCCGTGCTATTCTTTCCTATTTTGCAGCATAACCTATTGAGGCAATACTTACGGAAGCAGCCCCTGCCTCGTTTAGAGCGCAGGCACAGGCTTCAAGTGTTGCTCCTGTTGTTATAACGTCATCCACAAGCAATATATTCATGTCTTTCAGTGATTCTTTTTTTGTTACCTCGAAAATACCATGCACGTTTTGCCACCTGCTCATTCGCGATTTGCGGGTTTGCGTTGCAGTGTCCGAGTTTCTTACAAGTAAATCTTCATCCTCCTTTATACCCATGCTTTCTGCAATTCCCCGCCCAAATAAGGCGCTTTGGTTATAACCGCGACGCTTAAGCTTGTTCCGGTGCAGGGGCACAGGTATAACCGTATCGCATTTTTGGTAGAGCGCTGATTTTTTTAATTCCTGCCCGTAGTATTTGCCAAGATATGTGCCGAGTTCCTTTTTATTTCTATACTTCAGTTCGTGAACCAGCGTTTGAATGGCATTACCTTTTTCGAAATAACCCAATGCTGCAGCTGCATTTATTTCCGCTCTTCCCCAAAATACCTTTTTAAGTTCATTTTCCCCATGAAGGTGAAAATTGGTTTTGGGTAATTTATAAAGGCAAATGGTGCAGATAAACTTCTCCTGATCTCCCAATCCTTCACCGCAGCAAAGGCATACCTCGGGATAAAAAAGCGAAATAAAGTCTTTGAGAAGTTGAACAGCGAACATTACTATTTTCTTAAATTCCAAATATTTCGGCTGAATTTTCGGTAGTCTGTTCCGCAATTTTCTCAACCGGTAATTTATAAATTTCGGCTAATTTTTCAGCAATAATGGGTATGTAACTGCTTTCATTTCGTTTGCCGCGGTAGGGTACAGGGCTTAGATAAGGCGAATCGGTCTCCAGCACCAGGTATGATAGTGGAATTTCCTTCAATACCTGGGGCAAGGTGCTGTTCTTATAGGTAACAACGCCACCAATGCCCATTTTAAAAGTCTTCAGCTCCATTATCCTTATAGCCTCCTCTTTGGTTCCTGTAAAACAGTGAAAAATTCCTTTTGGTTTTTCTTCTTTTACAATTTCCATCACTTCATCGAACGAGTTACGGCAGTGAATAACCACAGGAAGGTTCATTTCACGCGACCAATTTAATTGTATGCGGAAGGCTTCCTTTTGTTGTTGTGCAAAGGTTACATCGTGATACAGGTCAATGCCTATTTCGCCAATTGCATAAAATTTGTGCCTGGTAAACTGTTCTTTAATTTCTTCGAGTTGCGACAAATAATCTGCGGTAACCGAGCAAGGATGCAAACCTGCCATTGGGAAGCATACATTGGGATATTTGCTGCAAAGCGCAAGCATCGGCTCAAAGGTGCCTGTGTCAATGTTGGGTAAGAAGAGTTTGTTTACCATTTTGGCAAGCGCACGTTCAATCATTGCGCCACGGTCTGCATCAAATTCAGGCAGATAGGCGTGTGTATGGGTGTCGGTGAACAAGGGTGCTTTTTTTAAAGGATAAAAATAAGCTGATTGTACTACTGCTTGGACCTGAAATCCCGACTAAAATACAGATAAGAAATAATAT
>JABEUT010000132.1 GCA_013044305.1 Bacteroidia bacterium | reverse complement strand
CCTCCGGATTAATAATAACCCAACAGCAAACGAACCCAATACCAACCATGCAGGCAGTTATTACAGACCAGCGCCTCCGGGGGTCTGTCCTTATCTATCGTAAAATAATATGCACAAGGGCTTATTAATTGCAATTATTGTTTAAATTTGCACCCCTTTTGAAAAAAATGAATCCGCCGGTAAAACTTTTCGCAGGAAATTCAAGCCAGGCTTTGGCTGACAAAATAGCTACGGCTTATGGGCAGCCATTGGGCAAAGTCAGTTTTCTGCGCTTCAGCGACGGGGAGTTTGAGCCCTCATTCGAAGAAACGGTGAGGGGCTGCTCCGTGTTTCTAATACAAAGCACCCAGCCGCCTGTAGAGCATTTTTTCGAACTCTTGCTTATGGCAGATGCCGCAAAACGGGCTTCGGCAAAGCAGGTGATAGCAGTAATACCCTACTTCGGCTTCGCGCGGCAAGACCGCAAAGACAAGCCCCGCACGGCAATAGGCTCCAAACTGATGGCCAACCTGCTTGTGGCTTCGGGCATTACCCGCGTATTGACCATGGACCTGCATGCCGACCAGATACAGGGATTCTTCGATGTGCCCGTTGACCACCTCTTCGCTTCCTACCTGTTCATACCCTACATACAAAGCCTAAAACTCCCCAACCTGACCATCGCATCGCCCGATGTGGGCGGCTCAAAGAGAGCCAACGCCTATGCCACATTCCTGAAATCGGAGATAGTGATATGCTACAAGCAGCGCCAGAAAGCCAATGTGGTGGATAAAATGACCGCCATAGGCGACGTGGAAGGCAAGGATATTATTATACTGGATGATATTGTAGATACTGCAGGAACCCTCTCGAAGGCAGCCAACATGATGGTGGACATGGGCGCCAACAGCGTAAGGGCATGCTGCACACATGCGGTGCTCTCGGGCAAGGCATACGAAAGCATCGAAAAATCGGGGCTTAAGGAACTTGTGGTAACCGACAGCATCCCCCTGAAAGAAAAGAGCAGCAAGATAAAGGTGCTTTCGGTAGCGCCCCTTTTTGCCGACGTAATAAATAAAATTAATAATTTTGAATCCATCAGCGCCAACTTTGTATTTTAATAATTATAAACCGTAAACTGTTTTTATCCAAAATTCAACATCCTGCTATGAAAACACTAACCATCAGCGGCACCGTCCGTAAGAATAAAGGCTCGAAAGATGCAACAACTCTGCGCAAAGCCGGCAGTGTGCCCTGCGTATTATATGGCGGCAAAGAACAGGTGTTCTTTTCCGTTCAGGCCAACCAGTTCTCCAAACTGCTATACAGCCCCGACGCATATCTTGTGAACCTCAACCTCGACGGAAAAGAAATAAAAGCCATAGTGCAGGATTCGCAATTTGATAAGATATCAGACGAAGTTACACATGTAGACTTCCTCGAAGCTCTGCCCGGCAAAAGCCTTAAAGTAAAATTACCCGTGCTTACCACGGGCTCGCCTCCGGGAGTTAAAAAGGGTGGCAAGCTGCAGGTAAAAATACGCAGGCTAAGCATTAAGGGCCAGGTGGAAGATATACCCGACCATGTTACGCTGGATGTAAACGGGCTCGACCTGGGCGACAGCATCAAGGTAAAGGATATGAAGCTGGATAAACTCCAGTTATTAGACCCCGCCAATGCCGCTGTAGTATCCGTTAAGATGACCCGCGAAGCCGAACTGCCCGCCACTCCTGGCGCCGCTGCTGCCGCTGTTCCGGGCGCCGCTGCTGCACCTGCTCCGGGCGCTGCTCCTGCCGCCGCCGCACCGGGCGCTGCTCCTGCCGCCGCCGCCAAGAAGGAAGAAAAACCGGCTGCCAAGAAATAATTCCCTTGTGGAATTATGAACCGGTACCTGATAGCAGGACTTGGAAATATCGGCGACGAATACCGGAACACACGCCATAATATCGGTTTTAAAATAGCCGAGGCCTGCGCCAAAAAATGGAATGCCACGCCGTTCCAGGCCTCACGCTACGCATCGGCCGCACAATGCTCCCTGAAAGGCAGAAAAATAATCCTGATAAAGCCGGCAACCTACATGAATGAAAGCGGTAAAGCCATCAGATACTGGCTTACCGAAAGCAATACAGAGCTGAACAACCTGCTGGTGGTATTGGATGATCTGGCCCTGCCCTTCGGCGCCATCCGTATAAGGGCGGGCGGCAGCGATGGCGGCCACAACGGCCTCAAAAGCATCAGCGAAACTATACAGTCGGGCGAATATGCGCGGCTGCGCTTTGGCATAGCCAATAACTTTCCCAAAGGAAAGCAGGTAGACTATGTGCTTGGCGAGTGGACTAAAGAAGAAGAAACCAAGTTAGATGAATATATCGGCAACGCTGTTTCTGCAATTGAGGCATTCTGCCTGATTGGTATAGACAGGGCTATGACACTGCATAATACACGGAAATAAAGATTGTGGCATCATAGCTTCATGCCCGGCAATCCGCAAGGAATGAGAGTTTTCCCGTGCCGCCAGATACTCATCCGGACCTTTAACAGAGTGAATTGAACTTACCCTCTTTTAATTTTTTGAAATTGACTTTTTTGCCGCTTCCGAGCCTAATTTGTATTCCAGCGCCGCCTTTACAAAATCGAGGAATAAGGGATGCGGATTGGCTACCGTACTTTTATATTCGGGGTGGAACTGAACACCGATGAACCAGGGATGGTCCTTCAGTTCAACAATTTCCACAAGGCCGGCTTCGGGGTGCAGGCCGGTGGCTTTCATTCCCGCCTTTTCAAATACGCTCAAGTATTCATTATTGAACTCATACCTGTGGCGGTGCCGTTCGCTCACTTCCGTTTTTTTATAAATAGAATGTATCCTGGTGCCTTCTTTTAAAACACAGGGATAGGCGCCGAGGCGCATGGTTCCGCCCATGCGGGTAATCCTTTTCTGCGCTTCCTGCAGGTCTATCACAGGGTGCGTGGTGGCGGGGTTCACCTCCGTGCTGTGGGCATCGGTAAAGCCCAGCACATTGCGCGCAAATTCAATAACAGCGCACTGCATACCGAGACATATTCCAAGAAAAGGGATGTTGTTTTCGCGTGCATGTTTTATGGCTGTTATTTTACCTTCTATGCCTCTTTTGCCGAAGCCGGGGGCCACAACAATGCCTCTTATTCCCTGAAAAAGTTTGCCTGCCGTTTCCGGGTTTACGTCCTCCGAATGTATCCACTCAATATCCACCTGTGTTTCATTCGCAGCGCCTGCATGTACAAATGATTCTGCTATTGACTTATAAGAATCGCGCAACTCCACATACTTACCTACAAGGGCTATTCTTATACGGTGCTTCGGATTGCGGAGGTGCTCGAGGAAGCCTGTCCATGATGAAAGGTCGGGCGTGCTCTCGGCAGGCAGTCCCAGCTTTTTGAGCACCACTACATCCAGTTTTTCTTTTTCCATCAATAAGGGGACCTCATAAATGGTTTTGGCATCCATGGCTTCAATTACCGCTTCGGTAGCCACGTTGCAGAAACGCGCCAGTTTCTGCCGGATGTCCTCGTCTATATGGCAAATGGTGCGGCATACAAGTATGTCGGGCTGAACGCCGTATTCGAGCAGCGACTTTACAGAGTGCTGGGTAGGTTTGGTTTTCAGTTCGCCGGTGGTGTTCAGGTAGGGCAGCAGCGTAAGGTGTATGTCAATACAATCTTTCCCGTACTCCCATTTCATCTGCCTTACGGCTTCAATGTATGGCAGCGATTCAATGTCGCCTACCGTTCCACCTATCTCTGTAATTACAAATTGGTAGTTTCCCGATTTGGCGAGGGTACGGAACCGGTTCTTTATTTCATCGGTGATGTGGGGCACTACCTGGACTGTTTTCCCGAGGTAGTCTCCTTTTCTTTCCTTTTCTATTACGCTTTGATAAACCCTGCCTGTGGTAACGTTGTTGGCTTGCGAGGTAGGCGTATTCAGGAAACGCTCATAATGCCCGAGGTCGAGGTCTGTTTCGGCGCCGTCGTCGGTAACAAAGCATTCGCCGTGTTCATAAGGGTTAAGGGTACCCGGGTCAATATTGATGTAAGGGTCGAATTTTTGAATGGTAACCGAATAACCCCGCGCCTGCAGCAGCTTGCCCAGCGAGGCGGAAATAATGCCCTTTCCGAGCGATGATGTTACACCTCCTGTTACAAAAATATACTTGGTCGGGAATGTGTCCATCGCTTTTTAGTAAGGAGCCTGCTTTTGCTCTCTGCAAAATTAGTTTTTTTTCAAATAGGAAATGTTAAATAATTCTTCTTCCAGCTCGTCACTCATCCTGTAGCATCGGAATGGATTTGGGAAAAGATATGCCGGATATGGATGAGAACCTATGCTTTCATCTTATCCTGAAACCATATACTAAGCATAAATGCGCAGGCGAGTATGCCAATAAATAATACCAGCAAGAGTATCTTCTCATTTTTATAAGATGCCTTGCTTGCTTTCAGCAGCAGGAATCCGGCAAGCAGGTTAAAACAAGCCCACAGTACATTGATGGCAGGCGATGATAATCCTTTTCCGGGCGGATTGGCAAATGGAGTCGGGAATGCGTCGCCGGAAATTCCGTGAATAAAATGAGGAGCGGCATTTGCTAGGAAGAAACCTGCAAAAAAGGCTTCTGCATAGTGGTACCACTTAATAGCCGGCGCTGCTGAAGCCTCGTTGTTTTCCATAATGATTTAGGAAGAGTTTTCTGGGTTAAGGATAAAGAATTAGTTTAAATAAAGCAAAATCAGTTGGTTATGGTAACGGCTCCGGTAGAGGCATTGAAACTTACGTTGTACTGCTTGATGCCGATGGCGCTTGGGCCCGAAACCACGTTGCCATTCGTTAGGTCGTAGGTGGAACTGCAATCCTGGCAGACTGCCGTATTATTATATTGCGAAAAAACTATGCCTCCGTTATCGGGCAAATCGTAGGGACAGGTTCTGTCGAATGCCACAATCTGCTGACTGCCCGAGGCGCTGAAGCGGTAAACCAGTATTCCCCTGTTGCCTACGTTGGTAAGGTATACTACGTTGCCAACGGTTTTCAAACCGCTGTATGCATTGTTGTTTATATTTATACTCACATTAACCGATACATTCGGAACGGGCGAGCTTTCGTTCATTTGGGCGCTGTTTTTTGAACACCCTGCCCCCAGAAGTGCAAGTGCAGCATAAACTGCAACTAAAGTTTTGCCACAGGTAAACATAGATACAAAATTAACTAATTTTTTTTACATTTATAATTAACGCATCTCTGTTGCATTGCATCTGTCTGCCCGATTAGTCAAATGCTTGCTTATATTTGTTATTTTTGCCTTATGTCGGTAACCGTAAGCCATATTACCAAATTATACGGAGCGCAAAAGGCGCTCGATGATGTGTCGTTCGATATAAAAAGCGGTGAAGTAGTGGGTTTCCTCGGACCCAACGGCGCCGGTAAAAGCACTATGATGAAAATTCTTACGTGCTATTTGCCGCAAACCTCCGGCACAGCATCAGTGTGCGGGTACGATGTATCGGAACAGCCACTCGAGGTGCGCAAAAACGTGGGATACCTGGCGGAAAACAACCCGCTCTATCTTGATATGTATGTTAAAGAGTATCTCTCATTCATTGCAGGACTGCATCATATTGCCGATGCCAAAAAGCGCATAGCGGAGATGATTGAAATTACAGGACTGACGCTGGAGCAGAAGAAGAAAATAGGCGCACTGTCGAAAGGATACCGGCAGCGGGTAGGGCTGGCACAGGCCCTGCTTCATAACCCCAGGGTGCTTATTTTAGACGAACCCACCAGCGGCCTCGACCCGAACCAGCTCGGGGAAATCCGCAACCTGATTGTGCAAATAGGCAAAGAAAAAACTGTAATACTCTCCACGCACATCATGCAGGAGGTAGATGCCGTGTGCGACAGGGTAATTATTATCAACGCCGGAAAAATAGCAGCCGATAAACCTACAAGCGAACTCAAGAGCGGCAAGGGCGAATATTCGCTCATCACAATAGAATTCGATAAAGAACCCGATATTGAGAAGCTGAAAAAGATTCCCGGAATAACAGAAATATCCAAAACCGGACCCGCTACCATACAGATTCATGCAACGCTGGAAAGGGACGTACGGGGCGATATATTCAACTATGCTGTAAGCAACACCCTTACGGTGCTTACCCTGCACAAGGAAGAAAAGAAACTGGAAGACGTGTTCAAGCAACTTACCGTACCCAAATAAATTTTACTTCATTCCTTCTCATTAAACATAGGATGAGACATCTTTTACTACTGACCGGCTTACTTCTGCTTCTGAATACCGCAAACGGGCAGTACCGCTACGGGCACGATTCGTATCAGAAAAAACGGTTCGCTTTTTCCTTCAACGTAGGCGCCGGCGTACCCATGCAGGATTTTTCCAAAGGCGGACGCCCCGATTCCACCCACGCCGTTGGTTATGCATCCTCCGGCTTTCATTTTGAAGTATGCGCGAGCTATCTTATATTCGACTACCTTGGCATTGCCGCCGCACTCGATAACACCCTTTGCCCGCTGAACACCGGCGAGTACGCCACCGCATACAATGTACCCGACAGCTTT
>JABEUT010000131.1 GCA_013044305.1 Bacteroidia bacterium | reverse complement strand
TACGAAGTAAGCAGCCCTTGTGCACATATTACAAGCCACAGCGATCTTTGCAGGCTCACAAGCCGTATGAATAAGCCATAAAAGATTGGGCGGTCAATCGGAATATACCTGCCAAAGGCGCTTCCAATGTAATCGCCGGTATCGGAATACACCAATGGGAAGTTGTTTTGGAATGCCACAAGGCAGAGCATGATGCCGCCGAGAAGAATCAAGCCGATCTCTGTCTTTTTCCGGTATATCACAGTGTTTTATTAAGAGAGATGAATCGGACAAAAATACTTTATTTCAGATGAAGAGCGGGACAGGTTCATTTGGGTTAATGCCTTAAAGTTAAATGGATTAACTTCCGGTTGCTGCTATTTGCGGCGGAAAAGGCGTTATGTAAGCTCACAGTCTTTCCAATTGCATGTATGCCTTACCGAGGCATTTAGCAATATCGCCTGCAACCAGGGCGTGTTCGCCTGTATGTTGTTCGGCAATATCTCCTGCAAGACCATGCAGATATACACCCAGTATGGCGGCATCCATCGAAGAATAGCCCTGTGCAAGCAAGCCCGTAATTATTCCTGTAAGCGTATCGCCGCTACCGGCGGTAGCCATACCCGGGTTGCCGGTGGAGTTGAAATAAACTTCGCCTGCCGGAGTGGCAATGGAAGTAAATGCGCCCTTGAGCACAAGAAATACGGAATGCTTTATGGCAAAAGCCTTTTGTGCAAGATAAACCTCGTACAGATCTTTTATTTTGCCGGTAAAGCGGGCAAATTCACCGGGGTGGGGCGTAAGAATGCTGCCTTGCGGAAGAAAGGAGAGCCAGGTTTTATTTTCGGCAATAATGTTCAGCGCATCGGCATCGAAAACCATAGGCGCTCTGCTGTTTTGTATAAGTAATTTTAAAGCCCGCGCTGTTTCGTCAGACTGGCCAATGCCGGGACCGATGCCTATTGCATTGTATTTATCAGTATCCTTTATTTCCGAAAAATAATTTTCATGCACGTCGCAATCGGCCATAGCCTCCGGTACGGCTGTTTGAATAACGGCATACCCGCAAAGGGGCGTGTGAACCGTTACCAGCCCGGCGCCTGCACGCTGGCAAGCCCTGGCAGCCAAAACGGCCGCGCCCATTTTGCCCCTGCTGCCCGCCACGAGCAGCGCATGCCCGAAGTCTCCCTTGTGTGCGAATTTCCGTCTCGGCTTTACTATCCGTGCGGCGTCGGGCCGGGTTATATAGTAGTCGGATGTTTTTTGTTCCTGTATAAATGTTTTATCAAGGCCGATATCGAGTATTGCAAATTCGCCTACATAGCTTTGGTTCGTGGCAAAAAAGAAAGGCAGCTTCGGGGTTTCAAAGGTTAGGGTATAGGTAGCGCAGATGATATTCTTATAAGCAGAGCCTTCAGTCATGCTCATCATCATCCCAGAGGGCATATCTATAGCTATTATGGTGCATTTAAGGGCATTAATGGCTTGTATGGCTTCAGCTATTCCGTCTTCCACAGGCTTTGACAGGCCGGAGCCGAGAATGGCGTCAACCACTGCAAACGGGGAATTTATATCAGGCTTGCCGAAATACTTTGCAATATCCGCCGGGTCTTTAACATCATGCACCGGAATACCGCCTGTTTTATTGAGCCGTTCGAGGTTTAACTTAAAATCGCCGCTTGCATGGGGAAAGAAGCCAAGGATATATATTTCAGTCTTATAACCCAGGTTATGAAGAAGACGGGCTATGGCCAGGCCATCGCCTCCATTGTTGCCCATGCCACACACCACTTTGAACAGGGTTTCTTTTCCGAAATGTTCAGCAATCCATTGCACACAAACCCCTGCGGCCCGTTCCATTAAGTCAATGGATGCCACAGGTTCATGGCTTATGGTGTAGGCATCGGCGGCGCGCAACTGTTCGGCTGTTAATATTTTCATAAATCTGTGTCAGATATGAATAAGGCAGCGCTTTTGCTGTAACGGGGGATAAACAGCACCGCCGTACAAGATATATCTATCTGAATATCAACCTTAAAAATGGTTTCGATGGGGCTTATTGAGTTTTAAAAGAGAAATTTTAATATTCTTTTAATAAAAATATTGTTAATATTGCGGCGAAATTACAATTAAAACATCTATTCATTCCATGAAAAATCAAAAAATCATAGCCCTCTCTGCAATAGGTATTGCAGCAATTGGCTTTTCAGGTTGCGGCGGCTTCGGTAAAATGTTCAAAGACGCCAGTAAGGTAAGCTATACTGTAAACCCTAATCCTTTGCAGGACAATGGCGACAGCGTAGCCGTAAATATATCGGTGAAATACCCGGCACAATACTTTAATAAGAAAGCTGTGGTAACCGTAACCCCCACCCTGAAATTCAGCGATGGAAAAACCCAGGCCCTGAAACCGGTAACCCTTGTAGGTGAAAAAGCCCAGGGTACCGGAACCAAGATTGCTTACGATGCAGGCGGCAGCCTTTCGTATAATGACAAGGTTGCATTTACCGATGCCATGAAGATGGATGAACTTGATTTGGACGCCACCCTGGTGAACAAGAAAAAGGATTTTCCTGCGGTTAAAATAGCCGACGGAACAATTGCAACAGCCAAGCTGCTGCAAAACGATGATAAGGTGCTGATAGGGAAAGACAACTTCAAGAAAACCATTCCCGAATCGGATACCACACACATCTATTATGTAATAAGCCAATCGGCTGTACGTCCTGCTGAAATGAACAGCGAAGAAATGAAGAATTTCAAGAAGTTCATCAAAATGGGAACCGAACAGGGATTTACCTGGGACGGATTTGACATAGACGCATGGGCATCACCCGACGGTGAAACAGCCATGAACCAAAACCTTGCCCAGGACCGTGCCAAATCTGCAATTAAGGCAATGAGCATGATGCTTAAAGAATTTAAAATGGACGTGGAAGAAACCGATGAAAAAGGAAATAAAAAGATTAAAAAAGATGTAAAAATACCTGTTGACCCCAAGCTTTATGATGAAGCAAGTTACAAGGTAGGTCAAACAGGATTGGACTGGGACGGGTTCCAAAAAGCTGTGCAGGCCTCGGACATTAAAGATAAGGACCTTATCCTGCGCGTGTTGAGTATGTACACCGACCACGACCAAAGAATGAAAGAGATAAAGAACATGAGCGCCACCTATACCGTTCTGGCAGATAAGATATTGCCTAAGTTAAGAAGGGCAATCATACTGCTTAACGCGGAAAAGAAGAGCCGTACCGACGACCAGCTCAAACAACTGGCCTCCACGCACCCCGACAGCCTCTCAATCGAGGAACTGCTTTATACAGCTACCATAGTAAGCGATATGAACCAGAAGCTTGCCATTTATCAGGCTGCTGAAAAGCAAAACCCGGGCGACTGGAGAGCTGCCAATAATGTGGGGTATGCCGAAATGATGCAGAACAAACTCTCCGACGCCGAAGCGGAATTTGAGAAAGCCAACGGAATGTCGGCCAACAACCCAATTATAGAAAACAACCTTGGAGTGGTAGCCCGCTGGAAAGGTGACCGCAACAAGGCAATGGACTACTTTAAGAAGGCAACAGGCGCCGGACCCGATGTTAGCTATAACATAGGATTGGTTGACGTGCAAATGGGCAACTATACCGATGCAGTATCCAGCATGGGCAGCAACAACACCTTCAATGCCTCCCTGGCAAAAGTGCTAAGCAACGATGCAGCAGGAGCCAAGACAACCCTTGATGCTTCAAACGACCAGAGCGCACTTTCCTCCTATCTAAGAGCCGTAATAGCTGCCCGCACAGGCGACAAGAACGGAATTATAAGCAATTTGAAAACAGCCATCAATAAAGATGCTTCACTTAAGCAAATGGCAACCACCGATTGCGAATTTGTGAAATTCAAAGACGACGCAGACTTCAAAGCTGCCATTCAGTAAAGATTGAAAGAAATACGGGCAACAGTTGCCCTGGCAGTCTTGCAATAATTTAAAACTCCCGAACCACAGTTCGGGAGTTTTATTTTTTATCAAAATGTATATCATTATAAAAGATGAATAAAGTCATGATGTTCATTCTGGAAATAAGCTATATTCGCACATTACTTACATACAGAAACATGGCAATATGAGCAAAAACATTGCATTGATTACCTTACTGTTCCTACTTTCGGGCTCCCTGACAGTATCAGCAGGCAATGATGATAAAAGCCTGGTGCGGAAGGCAGATAAGGCTTTCAAAAGGGCCGACCTCGGAACCGCACTGCAATATTATAAGAAGGCCCTTGCGGTAAACCCGCAGGATGCCTATGCAAGTTTTCAGGTAGGGGCCATATATTACCTTACCGATTCATCGCGTGTAAAGGGAATACCCTTTTTCGAAAATGCAATAAAGAACACCCCACACGGACAAGATACAATCATAGACGCATACTACTACCTCGGCAACTGCTACATTCTGAAAAAGGACTACAACAAGGCGGTGGAGTCATTCAGGGTATATCTTTCCCATCTGGTGAACGACCGGACCGATAAAGCCATCATACAGGAGGTTCAGAATTCCATAGGCCTTGCACAGAGCGCCCACGCCATAAGCGACCGCTCTCCCGATTCGGCGAGCTATTATATTATGGGGTTGTATCAGCCGGTATATGTTAAAAACCTGGGGCCCCTCGTAAATTCGCCCAACCCCGAATACGCCGAAATCCTGCTGAATCACGATTCGACCCTGATATACACCTCGCGTTGCCCGACAAGCCAGCACGGCAAGCGAGACTATAATTCTGGCAGCTATTTCGAAGATATTTTTTATTGCGAAAAGGACGCCAACGGTCAATGGAGCCTTCCTTCATTGTTCTCCAACCAGCTGCATTTCGGGCCGCAGAGGTATAACCTCGCCAGCGTAACGCTCTCACCCGACGGCAAAACACTTTTTGTATTCCATGAAGGGGAAGTGTATCAAAGCGCCAAAACGGCAACAGGCTGGACTTACCCGAAGAGGCTCGCCAAAAACATAAAGCAGATACACAAATTTATACCTTCCATTACTATTTCGCCCGACGGCAAAAAACTATTCCTGGTCAGCGATAAAAAGGGCGGATACGGCGGGCTGGATTTATACATGAGCACACTTAATGATAAGGGAATATGGTCGGACCCGGCAAACATGGGACCCGACATCAACACGCCTTTCAATGAAGACGGCCCCTTTATGATGCCCGACAATAAGACACTCTTTTTTTCATCGAAAGGGCATGGCGGGCTTGGAGGGTATGATATATTTAAAACCGTGTATGAAAATGGCAAATGGAGCAAGCCTCAAAACGTAGGAGCTCCCATCAACTCTACTGCGGATGATATATATTTTACTTACGACACCGCACTGAAAAAAGGGTACCTGTCCTCATCGCGCATTGATGAAGGTTACGGGGATATGGATATATATTCTTTCAGTTTTAACTGCGACAATGTAGCCAAAACCACACTTTATGCACAGGCTCTGGCCGGCGGTAAGCCGGCGGCGGCTGCCACAGTCAGCCTGACAGAGGCAACAGCACAGACAGTCTTAAACACAACGGCCGACACATCCGGAATGTTCTCTTTAGAACTAAAACCGGATACCAAATACCTTGGCACGGTGAAGGCTCCGGGATTTGAAATTACAAACTTTACCATGACAACGCCCCACCAGTGCGATGTGTACAACCTCTATCAGGTGCTAAGTTTGAAATACCTGGGCAGCGATACCACACACACAGGACAGCAGCTAACGCTTGAAAACGGTTTCTACCGCACAAACAGGCCCGGGTACAGCAATTCGAGAGATGGACATCCGATAACAGCCCTGTTAACCAGCCACAGTGAACAGGGCGACGTATGGTTTAAGGACACATCCATGCAAATGAACTATAACCAAACCTTGTCCGACACCGGGAAAGTACATGCTGCAGTAGCTGTGAACAATGAGGTGAAAACCACACCAGCGGTTCAGGCAACAGTCCCCTCAAAATTCCCAGTTGTTCAATTTAACCTGAATAAATATAAGATAGAAAAGGAATACCATCCCGCACTTGATTCCCTTGCAAAAGCTTTACGTGCGAATAGAAAACTCAAAATTCAAATATCAGGCTATTGCGATGCCACAGGTCCAATCACCCTCAACATGGTTCTCTCGCTGCAAAGGGCAAAAGCCGTGGCAGCTTATCTTAGGATGAAAGGTGTAAAGGCCGGCAACATTAAAGTTGAAGGCAAGGGCATATCGGACCCGGTTGCTCCTAACGACGGAACCCACAATTACCTGAACCGCCGAGCCGAGATTGTGGTAATTAATTAAGCCTGACAAAAGAAAGAGCTGCCAAATTATATTCCTGCATAAGGAAGTATATCTGCTACTCTGGCATAGAGCCTGAAAATATCCATTATATAATGTCGCACAGGCACCGGAATGGCATCATTGGCAGAACTGTGAATACTTCCGCAGCGCCAAGCATTTTTTTTTGCATACTTTTGCCTCATCTATATAACATCTGTGGAATTGTTTTTCAAATCGAGCCTTAAGAACTGGAGCCTGGCCTG
>JABEUT010000130.1 GCA_013044305.1 Bacteroidia bacterium | reverse complement strand
GCCGCTAACAGATACAGATGAAAGAGATGTTCAAATACGTAAAAGGCGACCTGGTGATATGGATGATAGTTATCCTGTTATCGGTAATTTCGGTGCTTGCCGTTTACAGCTCGGTTGAATCGCTTGCCTACCGCAACCATTCGGGCGATGCGGGCTATTATTTAATCAAACATACCACCATAGTCCTGTTTGGTTTTCTTCTCATTTATCTTGCCCATAAGGTTAAATATACTTACTACTCCCGTCTGTCGCAGGTGGCGCTTTATATCTGCATTCCTTTGCTTCTGTTAACTCTGTTTAAAGGAGTGAACGAAGGCAATGCCACGCGCTGGCTGCAAATACCCGGCACGGGACTTACGTTTCAGACCTCCGATTTCGCCAAGCTTGCCCTGCTTATCTATGTGGCGCGCATGCTGGCGCTCAAACAGGAACAGATTAAAGACTGGAAGACGGGTTTCCTGCCCGTTGTCATTCCGGTTTTTCTGGTTTGCGGCCTCATCTTCCCGTCCAATTTCTCCACGGCATTCCTGCTGTTCATTAACTGCCTTTTCCTTTTATTCCTCGGCAAGGCACGTATAACTCACCTGTTGCTCACCGTCGGCATGGCGGTGTCGTGCGGGGCGCTCTTTCTGCTTCTTATTTTTGCATTTCCGCACCTTAATAACAGGGCGGCGACCTGGAAATCGCGCATAGAGAACTTTGAGAAAGGCAGCAAGGAAAACAATTTTCAGGTGAACCAGGCCATGATGGCAATAGCCACCGGCGGAACGCTCGGCAAAGGCCCCGGCAACAGCATTCAGAAGAACTTTCTGCCGCAGGCCTTCTCCGATTTTATTTACGCCATACTTGTTGAAGAATACGGGCTGGTAATGGGGCTGCTTATGGTATTTCTTTATTTAACCCTGCTCTACCGCGGCGTGCGCATTGCCACGCGTAATCCTAAAGCCTTCGGCAGCCTGCTTGTAATTGGGCTCTCGTTAAGCCTGGTAATGCAGGCGCTGGTGAATATGTGTGTGGCGGTACATCTGCTGCCCGTTACAGGCCAGCCCCTGCCGCTGGTAAGCATGGGCGGTACTTCTATCTGGTTTACCAGCATCGCCATTGGAATAATATTAAGCGTAAGTAAGGAAACCGAAACTGAATTGAGTGTTGCAACAACTTAAAATACTGATAAGCGGAGGAGGCACCGGCGGGCATATATTCCCCGCCATAGCCATAGCCCGCGCCTTGGAACAGATGAAACCCGGAACCGAAATATTATTTGTAGGCGCCCTTGGCAGAATGGAGATGGACCTGGTCCCCAAAGCCGGCTACAGGATAGAGGGGCTGGATATAAGCGGCATTTCGCGCAAAAAATTATACAAAAACTTTTCGCTGCCCGTAAAGCTGTTGAGGAGCATAAGCAAATCGAAACAGATAATTGCCCGTTTTCAGCCCAATGTGGTGGTGGGTGTTGGCGGTTATGCAAGCGGTCCCGCTTTGTGGGCGGCGGTAAGGAAAAAGATACCGGCGCTAATTCAGGAGCAGAATTCTTATCCCGGCATCACCAACAGGATACTCGCAAAGTATGTGGATAAGATATGTGTGGCGTACACAGGAATGGAGCAATATTTTCCGGCAAAAAAGATAGTGGTAACGGGCAACCCGGTAAGGCAGGAGATAGCCGATTTGAAGAATAAACGCAAAGAGGCGCTCGATTATTTTCAATTGAAGGAAAATGGATTTACCATGCTGATTGTGGGCGGCAGCCTCGGCGCCGGAACCATTAACAAGAGCATAAGCAAAAGCCTTGAAAGCCTTGCACAACACAATATAGGCCTTATCTGGCAAACAGGCAAAGGCTATTATGCACGCGCGCAGGAGGAGGCAAAGAAATTTCCGGCTGTAAAGGTGTATGATTTTATATCGAGGATGGATTATGCTTATGCGGCAGCCGATGCGGTGGTGTCGAGGGCGGGTGCAATAACACTATCGGAGCTATGCGCGGCAGGCCTGCCGAGTATACTGGTGCCGTCGCCCAATGTGGCCGAAGACCATCAGACAAAAAATGCCATGAAAATAGCCGGCTGCAAGGGCGCTCTTGTAATAAGCGACGATAAGGCGGAAGCAGAGTTGGGAAACGCCATTCTGAAACTGGCCGGAGATGATTTATTGCGCACCGCGCTTGGGAAGAATGTATCAGGCCTTGCAGTAAAGGATCCGGCAGCAAGGATAGCAAAAGAAGTAATTGAATTATCGGGTATAAAATGATAGCGGCAAAACTTAAATATGTGTATCTGATAGGTATAGGAGGCATAGGCATGAGCGGCCTGGCGCGCTATTTCCGATTGGCGGGTAAGGCGGTGAGCGGCTACGATAAAACGCCTTCATCGCTCACCGATGAAATGGAGCAGGAGGGAATTGCCATACACTTTGAAGACAATATTGAGAAGATCGGGGCAGAAGTAAAAAATAACCCCTCGCCCGATGATACATTGATAATTTATACGCCTGCCGTGCCTGAAGAACACAGTGAGCTGCAGTATTTCAGGCAGGGGGGCTTTAATATAATGAAGCGCGCCGATGTGCTGGGCGCGGTAAGCCAAGGGCATTACCTAGTAGCGGTGGCGGGAACACACGGAAAAACAACAACCACAACGCTTATAACACACATCCTGAAATCGGCCAGTATGGATTGTGCGGCCTTTCTGGGAGGCGTTTCAAAAAATTATAATACCAACGTGCTGACGGGCGGAAACAACTCAAAAGGCGCCATGGTGGTGGAAGCCGATGAGTACGACCGCTCGTTCCTGAAACTTAATCCCGATATAGCGGTGATTACTTCAACCGACCCCGACCATCTGGATATATATGGCGACAGGGCGCATGTGCGTGAGGGTTATTCACTCTTTGCAAAACGGCTCAAACGCAATGGAACGCTTGTTACAAAACAAAAACTTATTAACGAATTGGAATACAGCGGCAGCGCAGTTACCTATTCGCTGGAAGATGGCGGCAGCAATTTTTATGCCAAAAATATAAGCGTGCTGAACGGGAGCTACACCTATGATGTGGTTACACCACATGGCGAAATAAAATCGGTTAAGCTTGGAGTGGGAGGTATGCATAACATTGAAAATTCGGTGGCGGCGGCGGCGGTTGCCCTTTTGCTTGAGGTGGACAGTGAGACCATACGTATGGCCTTGGAGACCTTTAAAGGCGTAAAACGCCGCTTCGACTACCAGATAAACACGCCGGAGCTGGTATATATTGATGATTATGCACACCATCCGGCCGAACTGAAGGCATGTATAAGCTCCGTAAAAGCGCTTTATCCAGGCAAAAAAGTAACAGGCATATTCCAGCCGCATTTGTTTACCCGTACACGCGATTTTGCCGATGATTTTGCACGCAGCCTCGAACTGCTCGACAGCATCATACTGCTTGATATTTACCCGGCCCGGGAACTGCCCATACCCGGTATTGACTCGGCCATGCTGCTGAAGAAGATAAACAACCCAAACAAAAAATTATGCACCCGCGCCGGAGTGCTGGATGCCGTTACACGGAATTTGCCCGAAGTGCTTATCACTATGGGCGCAGGCGATATAGACAGGCTTGTGGAACCCTTAAAAGAAGCCCTGCTTAGGCAAACAGAGCATGCTTAAAAAGGTTATGAACATATTGCTATGGATACTGCTCCTCGGCGGAGTTATAGGCCTTACGGGCTTTGCAGAAACGGAGCGGAACCATACCCTATGCAAACAAATTGATGTAAAAATAATGCAGAACGACTCTGCCTTTTTCATTACTCCGGCGGAAATACGCGCCCTCATAAGTGCACAGCAGGGCGAGGTTACAAAAAAGAGCCTTGATAAAATAGACGTAAAGGCAATGGAGGAAATGCTCAAGAGCAACGCCTATATCGACAACGCACAGGTGTTCGCCACGCCGGACGGCGTTCTGCATGTTAGCGTGGCGCAAAAGAAACCTATGGTGCGTGTTATTTCGGCGGGCAACGAAAGTTATTACCTGGATACAAAAGGCAACCTTATGCCCCTGTCGCCGGATTTTACAGCCCTGGTTATGGTGGTGAACGGAAAGATAAAGGAGCCGTATGCGCGCTTTTCAAAAAATAATATGGAGGCGATGCAGGGCGATACTTCGGTGCATTCGCTGCTGCCGTCCATTTATAAATTATCAGGTTTCATTTACCACAACCCTGTCTGGAAGGCGCTTATTCCTGAAATTTATGTGGACAGCGCACAGGAGTTCTGCCTGATACCGAGGGTAGGCAACCAAAGAATCATATTCGGCGATTCTACCAATATGCAGCAGAAATTTGCAAGGCTATGGGTACTTTACCGCGACGGGTTCGGCTATGCCGGCAAATGGAACGATTATTCACAAATCAACCTGAAATATAACCACCAAATAGTATGCACCAAAAAATAAACAACCCTATGGAAAAAAAATCAGAAATCGTTGTGGGACTCGATATAGGCACCACAAAAATTGCCGCCATTGTGGGCCGCAAGAATGAACAAGGCAAAATTGAGATAATGGGAACAGGCAAGTCCGATTCCGTAGGTATTGCGCGCGGAATGGTGCTTAATATAGATCAAACGGTGGCTTCCATCATAAGGGCGGTTAAGGAAACGTCGGACAAATCGGGCGTAGATATAAAATATGTGAACGTGGGAATTGCCGGGCAGCATATCAAAAGCCTGCAGCACCGCGGTATAAGGACCCGCTCGAACCTCGAGAAGGAGATATGCCAGGAGGATATAGATTCGCTCATAGAGGATATGTACAAGCTCGCCATGCCTCCGGGCGAACAGATTATTGAGGTGCTGCCGCAGGAATACATCGTGGATAATGAGCAGGGTATAAAGAACCCAATAGGCATGGCAGGGGTGCGTCTCGAAGCCAATTTCCATATCATTACCGGACAGATTGCAGCGGCAAAGAACATTGCAAAGTGCGTGAACAAAGCCGGTATGGAAATGAGCGCGCTCACGCTGGAGGCGCTCGCATCGGCCGATTCGGTGCTTACGGCCGAAGAAAGGGAAGCAGGCGTGGTGCTGGTGGATATTGGAGGCGGAACAACCGATATTGCAATATTTCAGGACGACATCATCAGGCATACAGCCGTTATCCCATTCGGCGGAAACGTGATTACCGATGACATTAAAACCGGATGCCAGATAATACGCGCACAGGCCGAAAACTTAAAAGTGCTCTACGGATCAGCCATACCTACCGACAATATGGAAAACGAAATTGTTATGATACCCGGCCTGAAGGGAAGGCAGGATAAGGAAATATCGGTGCGTACACTGTCTTCCATCATCAATGCGAGGATAGAGGAGATACTCCAGCACGTGTACTATGAAATTAAAAATTCGGGATTCGAGAAAAAGCTCATTGCCGGAATTGTAGTAACAGGGGGCGGGGCGCAGCTGAAGAACCTTCCGCAGTGCGTTGAATATATTACGGGCATGGATACAAGGCTGGGCCATCCGGACGAACACCTTGCTCCGGGCAACCAGGAGTTGAGCCACCCGCTTTACGCTACGGCTGTAGGGCTCGTAATGCGCGGCTTTGCGGAAGCCGAAAGAGCGGAGGCAAAGGAACAGCTAAACGTGAAACTGCCCGAAGTGGCGCAGCATTCCAAACAGCAGAAGAAAAAATCGGGCTGGCTGGAAACCTTTCTTCACGTGGGAAACAAATGGTTCAACGAAAACGTGGAAGGAGACAAGAACATGTAACACTTTTTAAATAATCATCTTCAGACAACAATCAATTAACCCTTAAATTCAAAACACAATTAGTATGATTAACTTCGATTTACCAAAGGATCAGTCCTCCATCATTAAAGTGATTGGCGTTGGAGGCGGCGGCAGCAATGCCGTCAATCACATGTACCGGCAGGGCATCAAAGGTGTTGACTTTATCGTGTGCAACACCGACCAGCAGGCTCTCGACATCAGCCCTGTACCCCTGAAAATAGCACTAGGCTCCGGCCTTACGGAGGGCAGGGGAGCAGGTTCTATTCCCGATATGGGCAGAAAAGCCACCCTTGAAAGTCTTGATGAAATTAAAAAGCTTATGTCCGACAACACCAAAATGGTGTTTATAACAGCAGGACTCGGCGGAGGAACAGGTACCGGAGGCGCGCCCGTAATTGCACAGGCTGCCAAAGAACTGGGCATACTTACCGTTGCCATTGTTACCGTGCCCTTTGCTTTCGAAGGGAAGAAAAGGAAACAACAGGCCGAGGAAGGTCTGGCGGAATTGAGAAAATATGTGGATACCATATTGATAATAAATAACGATAAGCTGCGCGAGATGTACGGAAACCTGAAATTGAGCGAAGCATTCGCCCATGCCGACAACATCCTGAATATGGCAGCCAAGAGCATTGCCGAGATCATAACGGTTACACTGCATATCAACCTCGACTTTGCAGATGTGCAAACCGTAATGACCAACAGCGGTGTGGCAATAATGGGCTCCGCATCTGCCGAAGGCGAAAACCGCGCAATACGGGCGGTGGAAATGGCTTTGTCGTCGCCTCTGCTGAACGACAACAACATAAAAGGCGCGCGCTACGTGCTGCTCAACATTACCTGTGGAAACGATGATATTACCATGGACGAACTCGGCGGAATAACCGATTACCTGCAGGAAGCGGCCGGACAAACTGCCGACATCATCAAAGGATACGGTATTGATGAAACGCTCGGCAACAGGGTGAATGTAACGCTTATAGCCACCGGATTCAGTTCGGCGCCCGTTACATCATTTGTGGAGAAAAAGGCGGAGAAGATCATACGCAGGCTCGACGACAACATACAGACTCCGCCACCGGCAGCGCCCAAGACGGAAACACCAGCCCCTGTTGCTACAACACCGGTACCGGTTCCCCAGAATACCCCGGAACCGCTCCAGCAGCCGTTACCTGTTTTGCAAATAAAACCTGAAAGCGATATGAGGCTGGTTACAAAACTGCCTGAACCGGCAAAGACTGAAGTGCCGGCGGAACCGGTGGCAGAGAAGCTGAACAGCGAGGTGGAATTTGAAGTGGTGAAGAAAGCGCTCGACACCTCGAGGATCAATTTCATCCCTCCGGCTGCAACGGTGCCTCCGGTGGTTACGAACGCGGTTCCGTCGGCCGATAAACGGCAGGACATGCCAGAAGATGAACTAAGTGAGGAGCAAAAAAGAAAAGCCCAGGAGAGGATTGAGAAGCTGCGCCAGTTGAGCTATAAGTTAAGATCGCCGGGCGGTATTACTGAACTCGAAAATGAGCCGGCCTATAAAAGAAGGAATATAAATATAGATGAAACTGCCCACTCTTCTGATAATGGTATTTCACGCTACACCCTCTCGGAAGGCGAAGCAGGTAAATCGGAACTGAAACCCAACAACGGGTTTTTACACGAGCATGTTGACTGATGCGGAGTTAAGCGAATAAGCAATGTTCATAAAGGGTTAATATGCCGGCGCCTGATTAGCGCCGGCTTTTTTTTGCTCACATTTCTATGGCCATCTCCATTTCGTGGCTGCTGTCCTTTTTGCTCTTTTTCTTCACCCTGAAGAGGAGCAGCAAAGGGATGCATAAGGCGAAGAATACGCCTACGATCAGAAATACATCGTTGTAGGTAAGTATCATGGCTTGCTTGTAAACCTCTCCGCGCAGGGCTGCCACGGCCTTGGTACTGTTGTTCACCACATCGGTTCCCGGCGCTGTTCCGAACAGGCCTCCGAAGGCATGTAGACGGTTATAGGTAAGCGGGTTGTATATAGACTGCCGTTCGCCGAGGCGGCTGAAATGAAACAGGGAACGTATGCTTACGGCAGTGGTCATAAGCGCAATTCCGAAGGATCCGCCAAGCTGCCTAAGCATGTTGGAAAGGGCCGTGCCCTGGGGCATATCCCTGTTGTGAAGCTTATTTACGGTGATGGTGGTAAGCGGAATAAATAAAAGCCCCATACCGATACCTCTAATGATAAGGGGCCAAAAGAAGTCGGTGGCTGTGGTGTTCTGGTTGATGCCCGAAAGCAGCCACATGAACACGATGAACAGTGAGAAGCCCAGACCGGTAAGCGCCACCGGCGATATTTTGTCATTGCGGAGCATGGCGCCCACAAAGGGCATCATGATGCCTGCGGCAAGGCTTCCGGGCATAAGTAACCAGCCGGTGTCCTGCGCAGTATATCCAAGCATGCTTTGACAGAAGACGGGGATAATGAACACCGAGGCATACAAGCCAATACCCTGAATGAAGCCAAAGAAGGAACCCAGTGCAAAATTTTTTTCCTTGAACAGCCGGAGGTCAACTATGGGGTGTTTCACCCATAGCTCCCGCCACACAAACACAATGCCCGAAGCTATGGACAAAATGGTGAGTACCGTGATGTAACGGGTTTCGAACCAATCTTCGCTTTCGCCTTTTTCCAATACTACCTGCAGGCAGCCTATGAATGTTACCAACAAGGCAAGGGCGAGCCAGTCCATTTTACCCGCTTTCACTTTATGTTCCGCCTCGGTGATGTAGAGCATGGATAGCACGGTGGCAACAATACCTACCGGCACGTTTACAAAGAACACCCAGTGCCAGCTTAAATGGTCGGTAAGGTATCCGCCCAGAGTTGGGCCTATGGTGGGGCCTACTATCACCCCTATCCCGAATATGGCGTTGGCCATGCCTATGTCTTCGCGCGGGAATGTGGTGATTAAAATGCTTTGGGCTGTGGAGAGCAACCCGCCGCCGCCTATGCCCTGGATGATGCGGAAGATGATAAGCTGCGTGATGGTGGTGGAAGTTCCGCAGAAAATGGAGGCGACCGTGAAAAGAACGATAGATGCGATGAAATAGTTTTTCCGTCCCATCTTGGAGCTCATCCAGCCTGAAAGGGTGATCATAATTACATTGGAAGTGGTGTAGCCCGTTACCACCCAGCTGATGTCGGCAAGGGTGCAGCCCAGGTTGCCCATCATTTGCGTTAGCGTAACATTTACGATAGAAGTATCTATAAGCTGAAGCAGCGATGCGGTTACCACCGTAATCACAACTATCCACTTATCAAAACCCAGTTTTTTCATCTTCGCTTATTGCCGGCCTGCGCCTTTACCGTTATTCCAGTACCACGCTTACATACACGCTCATACCCGGTTTAAGTTTGCTGTACATTTCATCGTTGCGGTCGAGTTCTATTCTTACGGGTATGCGCTGCACCACTTTTACAAAATTACCGGAGGCATTGTCGGGAGGTATGAGCGAAAACTCGGAGCCTGTGGCTGGAGACGAGGAGGCAAGGTGTGCGTGAATTATTTTTCCGGGAAAAGCATCCACTTCCACCTCCACGGCCATTCCGGCTTTCATCTTCTTCACCTGGGTTTCCTTAAAATTGGCCGTTATCCATATATCCTGCGGGTTTATGATGGCGCACACAGCCTGTCCTGCTTGCAGCAGCTGACCCTTTACGGCGTTCTTTTTAGCCACTACCCCGTTGAAGGGGGCGGTGATATAAGAGTAAGAAACCTGAAGCTTTGCATAATCCAGATCGGTTTGCCGTTGCTTCACCTGGCTTGCTGCCACATCCACCTGTTCGCGGGCAGCCTCTGTGTGCTTGGCCGTTTCATTTTGCTGCTGTTTCGATGCTTCCACCTGTTTTTGCAGGCTTTCCATGTCGGTCTTTTTCCGGTCGTATTCCTGCTGGGTTGCCGAATGCTCCTCAAACATTTTCTTATAGCGGTCGAAATCCTTTTGGGCATTGCCGAGGAGTATGGCGAGCTGCTCCGTTCTTAATCCTGCCGACTTTGTATCTTCCTCCGACGATTCGGCATTGGTTTTTGTAACTTCAAGCGATGCCTGCGCGCTTTGCAGTGCGGCCTGCGCCTGTTGCTCCCTAAGCAGAAGGTCGCGGTTGTCGAGTATTACAAGCGTATCGCCTTTATTCACTTTTTGGTTGTCGGTAAAGTTAATTTTATCAATATAACCCTGCACCCGCGACATAACGGGGCTTATATCGGTTTCGAGCTGTGCATCGTCGGTTGTTTCGTACCGCTGTGCCAGGCGGTATTCAATAATGCCGATAATGGCTGCCGCGGCAATCAGGGCGATTAAAATGAAACGCGTTAGCTTTTTGTTTTTGCCATTGCTTTTTTCCTTGTCTTCCATTGTATTTTTCTCGTTTTCTTCCATGGTTTTATTTTTGTTGTGGCATATCAGTTTCCTGTTGTAATCCTGTAATCTATATAGGCTGCCTGCAGCTCAATCTGATGAATGGTTTGGTTGAGCAGCGCCTGTTTTTCGGCCGTTAGCTGTGTTATGTAATCGGAGGCTGTAATGGTTCCGTTGTCCAGGTGGTCGGCGGCCGTTTTGCTCATCATGCGCCTTTTGTTCACTATAAGCGAATCGCTGGCCGTAAACTGCCGCAGCTTGTCTATTTCGCTGCTTTGCCGCACCATTGCCGAATGTGTTTCGAGCATAAAGGCATCCTTGTTGTTGTCAACCATTTTGTTGCTGATGGACAGGTTTTCTTTTTCATACTTCAGGTCGTAGAGTCCGGTTATGTTCCAGGTAAGGTTTAAGCCAACCATTCCGTAGGGCCTGAAATTCTGGTCGAGGAAATTGTAACCGGGCCGCCCGTAGTCGCCGCTGCCGAATAGGTACAGGTGTGGCTGCTCTTTGCGGCCGGCAAGTATGGTTTGCTCCTGCAAAGCCTTTTGCCTAAGCTCGAAAAGTTTTATTTCCGGCCTATTAACGGAATCGGCGCCTTTAATTCCTTGCGGAGCGAAGCCGGCGAAAACGGCGCCTGTATCCACCTGTCTGCCAGTAAGCAGCGTCAAAGCGCCGCACAGGGCGTTCAAATTCGATTTTGCCTCTATTGCTTTCTGACCGGTGTTGAGCATCTCCACCTGCAGGGCATCGAGGTTGCTTTGCAGCATGGCGCCGTTTTTTACCTTCGATGTCAAATCCTGTTCGCGGCTCTTCAGGTCATTCAAATAGGAGTAGATGATTTTGATGTTTTCCTTTGTGAGCAGGATGCCGGCGTAGAGCTTCAGCACCCTTTCTTTTAACTGGTATATATCCACTTCGTTCTTTTCTATTTCAGCATCCGTATTGGCTGCGCTCGTTCTTTTTTCCTGTGCTGTTACCCCGCCGTCGTATATGGTTTGGCGCAGGTCTATGCCCAGGTTATACTGGTCGTGGTAAAAGGTGGGCATCATGGCGGCAAAGGCTCCGAAACCGGGCAGGTTAAAAGACACCACTTCTGAAAATTCTGTTGCCGTGGAGTTCACCATCAGCTGCGGTAGCCAGGCGCCGTTCAGCCTGCTGTTGTTGTTTTCTTCAATTTGCTGCAGGTAGCTTTTTTGCTTTTCAAGAGGGTAGTTTTTAACCGCAAGGTTCACGCAGGTATCAAAATTAAATGCTGCAGGTTGCTGCCCCCATGCGTGCGGCGAGCAGGCCAGCAGGAATATAACAGGGTATAGTTTAAGCCCTATGCGGGCTATCGGCGGGGTTTTCATATAGCAGGCTCTCTTCTTATTTTTTAGTTGTTGCATAGTCCTTTCAGAAATATAGCGGTAAAGAGTTCCGACTGCTCCTTCAGTTTATGGTACACCCTGGCGGGAATAACATATATCCCTTTGTCGATATAGCCGGAAAATCTGTGCTGCCGCAATCCGCGCTGAATGTCAATGAATAATTCGGCATAGGAATTTACGTCTCTTATTTTAAACTCCTTTCGTTCCACTCCCTTTTTCAGTATATCGGTTATGATGCTTACTTCCGTTTTTTTAAATGTGTTGATCAGGGAATGGATCAGCGGCTTAACCTCATGGTAGTTTTCATTATTTAGTTTGGCCAGAGAAAGCTGCTTTTGCAGCAGCTTCAGTCTGTACACCGTATAGTCGAACAGCATTTTCTTAGCCGTTCTTTCCGCCTGTATCACCTGCCTTATCTTTTCCGTAAAGTCGTTCTGCTCCTTTGCATTCACCGCGAGGAAGATGGATTCCTTGTCTTTGAAATAATAATAAAGCGAGGCTTTCGACATATTTACGTCCGCCGCTATCTCGTTCATGGTGGTTTTAGACAGGCCGTAGCGTCCGAACCTCTTTTGCGAAGCCGACAGGATAAGTGCTATTTTATCGTCGCCCTGGTTCATGGCGGTACTGTATGAATTGACTTTTTTGGAAGAAAAGTCAAAGATATGGAATAATGAAACAGGAGGGGCTGATTTTTTTTCATATTTTTTTCAGGCAAGCGTAATCTGGGAAAAAAGGTATATCTTTAAGATGCCGTTTTGAACCAAAAATGTATTTATCGGCTCCTGATAATGAATATGATGAATCTGTACCAGCGCATATCCGTCCTTATACGGCTTACCGCAGGGTTCCTGTTTTTTATTTGCAGCGGCAAACCGTCGTTTGCGCAAACCTACTGGATGCAGAAAGCGGCAAGCACCTCCATCAATGAAGGAGCGGCGATAGCCACAGATGCAAACGGGAATACCTATACAACGGGTTATTTTACCGGTTTCGCCACATTCGGAGCCGTTAACCTGACTGCCGCAGGGGTAAGCGATGTATTTACGGTAAAAACAAACAATTCCGGAGTGGTTCAGTGGGCTGAAAAGGGTGGCGACGGAGGAGCAGACAGAGGGCTTGCCATAGCGGCCGACGCCAACGGCAACAGTTATGTAACAGGATATTATTTCGGAACCGCAGTTTTCGGAACTTATACCGTAACGGCTGCGGGCTCATCCGATGCCTATGTGGTAAAATACGATCCGAACGGAAACGTATTGTGGCTGGCTACCTGCGGAGGCCCCGTTGCAGATATAGCCAATTCAATAGCGGTGGATAAAAGCGGCAATGTGGTTATTACAGGGCAGTTTGCCGGAACTGCCGCCTTTGGTGCTACCAATCTTACAGCCTCCGGCGGCAACGTAAATGTATTTACCGCTAAACTCAACGGCTCGACAGGAGCTTTTTTGTGGGCAAAATCGGGTGTGGGGCTGCATACCGACCGCGGTATAGGCATAGCCTGCGACGGATCGGATAACGTTTATGTAACCGGGCAGTTCAGCGATACCATTACCTTCGACCAGGTTCACTATTCCTCTTTTTACGACGCCATATTTCTTATAAAGTACAGCAGCACAGGCACCGAGCAATGGTTTACCATGGCAGGCGGCGGCACCTATAATGTTGCCAACGCTATAACCACAGATAACGCTTCCAATGTGCTTATCACGGGCAATTTCGGAGGGGTGCTCACTTTTTTCGGTTCGCCCAACGTAAACCTCTCCAACGCATATCCCAATGATATTTTCGTGGCAAAATACAGCTCCGGCGGGGCCTTGCTCTGGGCTGCAGCCGACGGCTCAAAAAATTCTATCACCTCCAACAGCATCAGCACCGATGCTTCCGGCAATGCCTGTATAACGGGTAACTTTGAATGTTTGCTGAACGGTTATGCCGACCGCTACGGACAAGGTACCTTCAACTCCGTTGGTTCATGGGATGTGTTTTCCGCCGGATACTCCCAAGGCGGGGCCTGGCAGTGGAGCAGGCAAATAGGAGGACACGGCAACAATTATGCCAACGGAATTGCGGTTGACCAGACTGGCGACATATACCTTACCGGCAGTTTCGATCAGGACATGATTGTGCCCTGCGAGCATAATTTTGCAGGCTACAATGTTAATTTCGATACAGGGTGCAACACCAGCTATTGCTCCGATGCCAATTACGGGCGTTTCGCCCAGTTCAACGCCGCAGGCAGCCTCGACGCCTTTATTGCAAAACCCGTGGACCTGAACCGGCAGCCTTACGATTTTTATGTGCGCAGCGGCAACAACTGCAACCGGCCCATGGTGGGCGTTTGCATAGACACCACCTGCCCCGATACGGTGAGCCTTTGTTCCGGCAACTACATAACAGCCACGCCGAGGATATGCAGCGCGGTAGGCCCCTATGTTACCTTCCTGTGGTCCAATATGCAGTCGGGCACTTACACACCTGTTTTTTCGCAGGGCTGGTATTCGGTTACCGAAAGGTCGGCCGACGGGTGCCTGATGAGTAAGGACAGCGTATATGTGAAGATGCTGCCGCCGCCCGCCGCCCCGAATATTTCGGATAATGTGGTGATTAACAACCAAAGCTACAGCCCCAGGCCCATTCACATCTGCGCCGACTCGGTGCAGCTTACAGGCGGAGGTTATGGCGGATACTCCTACTTCTGGTCGGGGGGCAGTACCGCAACTACCTTATCTGTAGAGGCAAAAAAGAACGGTATGTATTGTTTCAATGTAAAAAATTCGCAGGGCTGCACCAACTCCACCTGCGTGCAGGTAACCCTGGACAGTCCGCTGGTGAATATTGGTCCGAAGTTGGAATGCCTCACCTGCAACCGCGACACCGTGCGCATCTGCCAGAACGATCACTTTACAATGTTTGCCTACGATTCCATAAGCAACCCTTCGGGGAACGTGAATTTGTGCATGCCGCCTTTCAACTATACCTCCAACCGATGGGGCGCAAAGCCTAATTCAATTTCGTACCAGCACATTACAAGCTGCCCCGACCTGAATACTTTCATTCCCTCCGATTCGGGCTGGTACCAGATAACCGATACCATTTACAGGGCAAATGCCTGCGATACACTCACCAAAATAGTCCGCGATTCGGTGTACGTGCGTTTATATCCGCTGCCTAAGCTGGGGCCTGTTTCCATAACAGGGGTAACCCAGATCTGCCAGGGCGACTCTACCTTGCTTGTGGCTCATGACACTGCTGCGTTCATTTGGTCCAACGGCAGCACCAAGGACAGTATATGGGTATTTGCCGGCGCATACTCCATCACCTCGTCGGTAACCAACGCCTATGGCTGCAAGGTTACGGTAATGGCGAACGTGGTGGTGTCGTACAAGCAGTCGCCTGTCTTCACCGTTACTTCGGGCGGCAACCTGTTAATTTGCCCGGGCGATTCCATTGAGCTTACGGTAAGCGGCGGACCGGGTAGCTTTCAATGGTACGGGCCCTCGGGGCAGATTGGCGGAGATACCAACAAGATATGGGTGAAGCTCCCGGGCTCTTACTACTGCAATATTTCGGATACTGCCTACTGCCACAATATATTATCCAATACTTTGGTGGTTACCCTTTATGCCACTCCATATATACAGGTGGGGCCCAACAACCATATATGCCAGGGCGATTCGGCGCGGGTGAGCGTGTATGCCTCGGAAGGCAGCGTGATACAGTGGGGCGCACCCTTGAGCGGGTCCGACAGCGTGCTGTATATAAAAACGCCGGGCACCTATACCTGCACGGTTACTTCCTGCGGAATAACCACATCTCTGCCCTTTACCATCAGCGTATCCTACCCGGTGGCCAAGATCAGTTCGAACCAGCCGCATGTATTTTGCGCAGATACCACGGCCATACTTACCGCCAACAGCGGAATGGCTGGTTACCTGTGGCTTCCGGTTAATGTAGCAGGCCCCACCTATACGGTAAGCGCCTCCGGCACATATACACTTATTGCAACCGATTCCAGCGGGTGTAAAGCCCAGGATACAATGAGCTTTGATGTTACACCGAACAACATTCCTGCACCCCTGGTGCCCGATACAAGTATGTGCCCCTACGAATGGGTAACCCTGTCGGCAACAGGCAAGCCAACCTTGAGCTGGTACCTGTCGCCCCTGGGTGGAACGCCGCTCGCCACGGGAAGCACCTACACTACTCCTGTGCTCGATTCCGATGCCGTATATTACGTGCAGTCGGCTTACGGTGGTTGTGTAAGCCCTATGCAGGAAGTGAAGGTGAACATGGACGACTGCAACGGAATTTACATACCCAATGTTTTTACACCCAACGGCGACGGCAAAGACGATGTCTGGTTTGTTTCAATACTCGGCGCTAAATGTTTTCAGGCGAATATTTATAACAGATGGGGGCAACTTGTCTTTCAGTCAAACGACGCGCATATAGGCTGGGATGGCATTATACATCAAACAGGCAGGAAGGCTTCCGACGGGGTTTATTATTACATCGTCAACTACTGCAATTATAAGAACGAACAGAAAAGCGCCGACGGATTTTTGCAGCTGCTGCGGAATCAGTAAGGCCAGGGCGTGGTTATTGGCGGATAAGGAGCAACATGAAAATACAGAGATCATTTGAGCAGGCTGTCTAAAATGAACCTACTAGGGCACCTGAACAGGCTGGAAAAGCAGGATATTATTGACGAGGTGGTTCAGCTTTTCAACAAATTTTCCGTTGTAAAAGAGTATTACAAGGCGGAACTGGCCGGGGAGGCAAACCCATTGCTGGCGCAGTACAAAAGGAAGATAGAGAAAGCCTACGCCGCCCCTAACCCTAAGGAACGCACCACCAATATAAACCTGAACAGGCTGATAAGCGGGTTTAAAAAAATAAGCGTATCGGAATACGACACCATAGACCTGATGCTGCACAGGGTGGAGTGCGGGCTGGAGGCTGTAAAACGGAATAATAGGCGAACGGCCACATTTTACCGCTGTATTATATCCACCTTTGATGAAGCTATGGAGCTGATGGAACCGGACATTGTATGGGAAGAGCACAGGGAGCGCGTAATGCTGATACTGGCTGCATCGGAAGCAGGAAGGCAGGATCTGACGGCCCGTTTGGAAGCCCTGTTGCGCCGCTGAAGCCTCAAACGAATTTTTCGCCTTTCTGCGCCTTTACCTCGTTCACAAAGTTGCGTATCTGCTGCTCGTCCTGTTTTTTGCAGATGAGGAGTATATCCTCCGCCTCTACCACTATATAATCTTCAAGTCCTTCCATCACCACAAGTTTATTTTTCGGTACATGCACTATGCAGCCGCTGCTCTGGTGGAGCATCACGTTTTTGCCGATAACGGCGTTGCCGTTTTTGTCTTTATCAATATGCTGGTAGAGCGAACCCCAGGTGCCGAGGTCGCTCCAGCCTATGGCCGAACTTCTTACATAAGCGTTCTGAACCTTTTCCATTACTCCGTAATCTATCGAAATATTTTTGCACTGCTCATACACCCTTTCTATGTATTTGGTTTCTGCCGGCGTATAATACAGGTCGTGCCCGTTGCGGAATAGTGCGGCTTCTTCGGGCAGGTACTTTTCAAATGCCTTAATGATGCTGCTCACGCTCCATACAAAAATGCCCGAATTCCATAAAAAGTCGCCGCTTTGCAGAAAGAACTGCGCCATTTCCATATCGGGTTTTTCGGTAAATGTTTTTACTTTTTTTATGCGCGGGTCTTTTTCTTTTACCTCCGGTTCGTTGAATTGAATATATCCGTAACCCGTGTCGGGGCGCATGGGCCGTATGCCGAGGGTAATGAGGCAGTCTTCGGAAGCGGCTTTGGCGTAACATGACTTCATGGCTTTCACGAATGTTTTTTCCTTCAGGATAAGATGGTCGGAAGGGGCTACGGCAATGAGCGCTTTCGGGTCTTTGCCTGCAATTTTGTACGAGGCGTAGGCGATACAGGGGGCTGTGTTTTTCCTTTGCGGTTCACAAAAGATATTTTCATCCGGCAGATGAGGCAGTTGTTTTTTTACGAGTTCCCTGTAAGCGGCATGGGTAACCACAATAATGTTTTCGGGCGGGCAAAGGTGTCCGGCATAGCGGTGGTATGTCTGCTGCAAGAGGCTTTTGCCTGTTCCAAGCACATCAATGAATTGTTTGGGGTGGGTGGAGCGGCTCATGGGCCAGAAGCGGCTGCCTACACCGCCTGCCATTATGGTGCAGTAGTGGTGGTTCATAAGGTTTTCAGGGTTTCAGCTGTTGTAAAGCGGAGCGGAGCAGGGCTATCACCGCGGGTATGCCGTTGAGGTCGGCTGTGCCCACCGACAGGCGGTACCACGATGATTCGGGCGAGGCGCCAAAGGCGTAAAACGGCACCAGAGCGAGTTTGGCCTCCTGAAGCAGAAAGCGGGTAATGTCGGTTGTGCCCGCAAGGGTGTTCCCGTCAGGGGTCTTCATCCCTTTCAGGCTGAACTGAACGGTAAGGTAGATGGCTGCCTGGGGCGCTATGGCATTTACGCGGAACCCTTCCTTTTTCAGTTCCATGAAGCCGTTGTAGAAGGCGCGGAGCCTTTGCGACAGCTTGTCTTTGAATTCTTCCATGAACGAATCTACTGCTGCGGTATTGTCAAGGTAATTGGCGAGTGCAACCTGTTCGGCTTTCGGCGCCCAGGCGCCCACGTGCCCGATGATGGATTTCATTTTATCCATTACTTTCTGGTTGCCCATGCTCCAGCCTATACGCACGCCGGTAGCGGCGAGCGATTTGCTTATGCCGTCGACAAATATTACATAGTCGCGTATTTCGGGGCAGAGGGTTACGGGGTTGTAGTGCTTTGCATCACCATAGGTTAGCTGGTTGTACACCTGATCGTAGATCAGGTAAACCGGTTTCTTTTTGCCTCCGCGCCGTTTGTTTTCCTGCAATATAATCTGGCAGATTGCTTCCAGCCCTTCTTTGGTGAAAATGGTTCCGGTAGGGTTCTGGGGCGAACAGAGCGAGATAAGCTGCAGCTTGCCGATATGGGGCAGCAGGTCGTCCGCGGTGGGCATAAAGTTGTTTTCGGCCTTGGCTTCCATCATTACCGGTTTTGCACCGGTAAGGTGTATGTAGTGGTTGTTGTTCCACGACGGGGCTGGGTAGAATACGTGGTCGCCCGGATCTATGATTGCTCTGTAGGCTGCATAGATGATGGGGCGGGCGCCTCCTGCTATAAGAATTTCACTTTGCGGCGAATAGTCTAAACCAAGCCTCTGCTGCAAAAATCTTGCCACTGATTGCCGTAGTGCGAGTATTCCGTCGGAAGGAGGGTAATTGGAGTGGTTGTCGTTGTATGCCGCAATAATTTCCTTACGGAATTCGTCGGGAAGAGGAAAGATGGCAGGATTGAAATCGCCTACCGTGTAGTTGGCTATCTTTTCGCCGTTGCGTATCCTTTCATTTATTTCGCCCGACAGCTTGAGTATTTCGGAGCCTATCAGGTTCTCCGCCATTTTTGATAAGTTCAGTTCCGATACGGCAGTTTTGGTAATTGTGGTGCTCATGGTAAACCTATTATGCGGACAAATTTACGAATCTCAATGAACTGCCAATCTTCAAACTTATTAACTAATTCCAATTACAAACATTTCACTATTTCTTAACATCAATTTTAACGAATTTGTTAAGGGACAGTTACAAGGTCATTGCGATGAGTCCGCCGGTAGGCGGATGCATAAGCCATCTCTGGTTTCCGTCTATTGGTGCGAAATTGTTTCCCCGGTTAGTTTAGTCATGCTAATTCGAAAGTATCAAATGATAGAATCATCAAATGAAATTCTAATGCCATCTTTTACCTTTTCATAAAATATGATAGGAACTTCAATATTTTCTGCGAGTGATTTTTTTGAATCGTATGAAGTAGGTTTAATGCTTACAGCTTTATCAGCTATAAATCCATCAATACCCTTTGATTCCTCATCCGGTGTAGCGAGTCGGAATGAAGAACTAAAATTAGCGGCAACGCTTTTTAAAATAGCTTCCTGGAATTTTAATCCAATAAATGTTTTTACTATTACTAAATCCCTTACCCATTTTTCAACCATTTCACGGTCAATCTGTGTCATTACGTCTTTAAAATGTTTTACCATTTCAAAAATTTTATTGGCTGCAAGTTCCAGCGCTTCCGGATGCTTATCCAAATACCATTCTTCCCATTCTTTTAATTTAACTCCCGGAAATTCCTGAATTAAATCGCTCATCTGACCTACCACCGAAGGTCTTGTGCCCTGCGCATTTTGATTGGCAAGGTTTAATATTTGAGTTGCATATTTCGGAAAAATGGAGGCTTCTGCTTCGAGTAGTGACAGAATATCAGCATTGGTAATTTTTATGGTTTTCATGCATTCAAACCTTATTTG